>JANMFO010000344.1:0-8156 GCA_031374245.1 Chitinophagaceae bacterium
GGGTTACTGCGGGATGATTTACCAATGGGGTTCTGATCAATCATCTCTAATTGAGCAATACTGTCTATGTCACCAGTGATTTGTTTATGATAACCAATCTTATCACCAAACTCACCTTTCAGTTTTCTAAGAGCAGGATAAAGGATTTGTTTCACCAATGTTGTTTTACCACTACCACTTACGCCACTTACTACACATAACACATTCAATGGAAATTCAACCGTGATATTCTTCAGGTTATTTTGCCTGGCTCCTTCAACAGTGATGGAGTGATTCCATTTACGTACCGTTTTTGGTGGTTCAATTTTTAAAACACCACTCAGGTATTTACCTGTCAGGCTCATAGGGTTGTAAATAATTTCATCATAATCCCCTTCTGCTACCACTTCACCTCCCAGATGCGAAGCCATTGGTCCCATATCAATAATATGGTCGGCTTCCCGCATCATCATTTCATCATGCTCCACCACTACTACAGTATTTCCCAGGTTTCTTAATTCCTTCAATACTTTAATCAGGTTCACTGTATCTCTTGAATGAAGTCCGATTGATGGTTCATCCAAAATATAAAGTGAGTTGGTAAGGTTACTACCGAGGCTTCTTGTCAATTGTATCCGTTGACTTTCGCCACCGCTTAATGAGTTGGCTAAGCGGCTTAATGATAAATAACCTAAGCCAACACTTAACAATGTATCTAACCGGTGATGAATTTCAATCAGAATTCTTTTTGCTACCGTTTTATCATGGTCGGTTAATTTTTTATTCAATCCATCAAACCAAACTTTTAAATCCTTTACGGGCAACGATCCTAATTCACCAATATTTTTTTCATTCACTTTTACATACAAGGCTTCTTTCCGTAAACGATAGCCATTACAATCAGGGCAATCCGTTCTGCCCCGATAGCGGCTCAGCAAAACCCTGTACTGCACTTTGTACAACTGCGTTTCCACATCTTTAAAAAAATCATTGATGCCCATTACACCATCACTACCCTGCCACAGTTGTTTGTATTGCTTATCGGTAAGGTCAGCAACAGGTTTGTGGACGGGGAAATCAAACTTCTTAGCTCCTTTTACAAAATTCTGACGCCACCAATCGAGTTTCTCTCCTTTCCACGGAGCCACAGCCCCATCATACACACTCAATCTTCTGTCAGGAATTACCAAATCAGCATCAATCCCCAGCACCTGTGAAAATCCTTCGCAGGTAGGGCAAGCACCAAAGGGATTATTAAAAGAAAAAAGATTGGGCACCGGTTCTTCAAACTGCATTCCGTCGAGTTCAAAACGGTTATTGAAATGAAGCAGAGAAGAGTTTTGAGTCGGGAGCCGGGAGTCGGGAGTCTTCTTCAAACTATCCTTTCCTGATTTCTTACTGATATGTCCTGATTCGGAGATAACTTCTAAATAAACATCTCCTTCACCCTCGTAAAATGCAGTACCTACCGAATCAGCTATCCGGTGCTTGTCATCATCATCAAATTCTTTCACCACAATTCTATCTACCAGTATATGTGTAATCTTTTTCTTCTTCAGTTCTTTATCGTCCAATTCCAGCAACTCTTCAATTCTATATGTAACTCCCGACTCCTGACTCCCGACTCCTGACTCCCGACTCCTGACTCCCGACTCCCGGCTATAGACTCTGCTGAACCCTTTTAGTACCAGGATATTCAACTCTTCTCGTATATCACGGTTTTTATGTTGCTTAAAAGTTGCCAGTATATAAACTTTGTCTCCTTCTTTTAAATTAATGATAGCATCCAGCACATCGGTCACATCATCTTTCTTCACTTCTTTACCTGAAACGGGAGAAATGGTTTTACCAACCCTTGCAAAAAGCAACCGCAGGTAATCATAGATTTCTGTCATACTGCCCACGGTACTTCGGGGTGTTCTCGTAATCACCTTTTGTTCGATGGCAATAGCCGGACAGAGCCCCTTTATATAATCTACATCCGGTTTATTCATCCTGTTGAGGAACTGGCGGGCATAAGCACTCAGGCTCTCTGCATAGCGGCGTTGGCCTTCGGCATATAAAGTGTCAATGGTGAGTGATGATTTGCCAGAACCCGACACTCCGGTCACGACAATGAGCTTATTCCGGGGAATTTCGACAGTAACATTTTTCAGGTTATGCACCCTTGCACCCTTAATCAGTATGTTTTCTGCGGAAATTACGGTCTTCGATTTGGCGGGGTTTTTCCCTTTTATTGCTTTCTCCATTATAATTATTACAAATATAAACCCTTGACAGGCTTGGCTTACAGGCTAAATCATTAACAGTTTGCTAACACACAAAACTACAATTTGGTTTCACAAATGTTTGGCAATATCGTCAAATACTCTATTTTTAAAGTCCAATATCCAAAAAATGAATAACACAAAAATTTTCCCGCCTATCGCATAAACTTCTACTCGTTTTTTTTTACTGAACAAGCAACCAATATCCATTTGAACAGCTGTCTATGTACACACATCATAGCAGACAAACCTAAACTGTAGAAGTTATGAAAGCTTATAGCAAACAAACTGACAATGAACTCATCCATCTGTTTACAGAGGGTAATCTTGATGCTTTGGAAACCCTGGTGCTCCGCCACAAGGATAAAATCTATACATCAATCCTGTTTCTTGTAAAAGATAAATACCTGGCCGAAGACATCTTCCAGGATTCGTTTATACGCATTATAGATACTATGCGGGGTGGCCGCTATACCGAAGAAGGAAAATTCCTACCATGGGCTATGCGTATAGCACACAATCTTTGTGTAGACCATTTCCGTAAAGTAAAACGTACTCCTGTCATCCGCACAGGTGATGATAAAGATATATTTGAGGTACTGAGTTTTTCAGAAGAAAGTGCAGAAACTGTGATGATGAAAAGACAAAGTCATGACAGGGTTCGTGACATGCTGCAAAGTTTACCTGAAGACCAGCGGGAAGTTATCATACTCCGTCATTATGCAGATATGAGTTTTAAAGAAATAGCTGCGGCAACTAATTGCAGTATTAACACTGCCCTGGGTCGTATGCGGTATGGATTGATTAATTTGCGTAAGTTGATGACTCAAAAACAAATTGCCTTATAAGCTCTTGTCATTCTGTATCTCCATCCGGAGTAGAAGGATTCTGATGAAAAAAAGAATTTCATTTTGCTTGCCAAACCGGAAGGCCGGTACAGAATGACACCAAATTGAAAGCCCCCCGATAAATATCGGGGGGCTTTTTATTAGTAACGTTTACTTTTTATTTTTTTGTTTTCTTATACGCCTCTAACCCACATTCAAGCCACTTAATAAATTCATCAGGGTCGGGTGTATAAAATTTTGTTTTGGTTAATGCTATTTCTTCCGGGCTGATAATAGCATACTGAGGTTGTGATGTAGCTCCAAAATTTTCTATCTGGAAAGTAGACCACTTATCTCCGACTGATACAATTGACTTATCTGTTCCGTTAGAAAGTTTCTCAACTGTTTGTTCAGCCAGTGGCAAGTTCTTTTTTTCATCAACATATAAAGAAACAACGATAAACTCATTTCTCATTAAACTATCTACGGTAGCATCGGGCCAAACTTTTTCTTCCATACGGCGGCAATTAACGCAGGCCCATCCGGTAAAATCTATCAACACCGGTTTGTTTTGCTCTTTAGCCAGCTTTAACGCACCCAAATAATCATTATGCATTGGTTCAAAAATGCCTGATTTCCCTTTTTCTATTTTATAAATACTATAAGTTCTTGGTGGTGGAAATCCGCTGATTAATTTAAGATCCGCATATTTTGTATTGGTAAGTCCCGGAGTTAAATAAATAGTAATAGAAGCAAACAAAATAATAAATGCTATTCTTACAAACGAGAATTTTTTAACCGGCGAGCTATGCCCTATTCTTAGTTTACCCAACAAATAGAGTGTAGTTAATAGGCCTATCACTACCCAGAGGCCGATAAATATTTCTCTTTTTAGTAGCCCCCATTGTTTAACCAAATCGGCATTGGAAAGAAACTTAACAGCCAATGCCAGTTCAAGAAAACCGAGTACCACTTTTACATCTGTCATCCAGCCGCCAGACTTTGGCAACGATTGTAACCAATGCGGAAACATAGCAAACAAAGCAAACGGCAAGCCTAATGCAATACCAAAACCGGCAGCGCCAACCGTTAGCGGCCATGCTCCCTGGTCAGCAACACCCACCAGCAATGTACCTAAAATGGGGCCTGTGCAAGAGAAAGATACAATAGCTAATGTAGCGGCCATAAAGAAGATGCCCCCTAAATTTCCAAGACTGGATTTGGAATCCATTTTATTAGCTAATCCTGCTGGCAATCCTATTTCAAATAAGCCAAAGAAAGACAGAGCAAAGAAAACAAAGACCGCAAAGAAGATAAGGTTCAACCAAACGTTGGTGGAAATATTATTAAATATCTCCGGACTGATTGCTTTTCCGGCCACATGAAATGGCAATGTAATAAGTATGTATATCAGAAAAATAAACAGACCATATAGCACTGCATTAGTGATTCCCTTTTTTCTATTCGTTGATTTCTTGGTAAAAAAAGTAACTGTTACCGGAATCATCGGGAATACACAAGGCGTAAGTAATGCTATTAAGCCGCCCAATAAACCAAGAAAAAATATCGTAACAAGACTTTTGTTCTCTGTACCCTCATCACCACAATTATTGACCGGTTTACTAATATTAATAGAAGGAATTTTTATACGGGCTGCCTGTACACCACCTTCCATAGCCGTTACAAAAGGAACAACAGTAGAGGGATAAAATTCATCATTTCTGCCATAGGTATAAAAAATAGTGCCTTGCAGTTTGGCAGGAACCGTTCCGTTTATTTTGATAATCGCTTTCCATATTACGGCCTTTTCGTAAACACTCACTTTGGTGTTTTCAAAAATAACACTGCTTATTTCTTTGGGAGTGCCTTCCAGCTTAAAATCGCCTTCCTGTACAATATTTGAGTCAGCAAATTTTAGTTCGGTAGTCTTTACATCCAATAAAGTTTGATTGGGAGCATATACCTGCCAGTCGCCTTTGACAGTGCCGCTGAAAGTCAATTCATATTTGCCTTCTTCTATTTTTTTGCTTTCTATTTTCCAATCATTTACTGCACCAGCACTATCCTGGGTAAATCCGGATATTGAAAAAGATAGCAGCAATGATAAAAAAGCAATTAGTTTTTGAGGTAGCAACATTGTAATCTCTTTGTATATAAAAACAAACGAGTTCCTTTTAGAGAACCCGTTATATGTAAAAGTTATTTCACTATTTATTTAATAGCAACACTAAAATTAACCGTTTTGGGCGGCAAACATTTTTTATCATCACAGGTCTGATATTCTACGCTGCCATTAAAATTTGTTTTTACGTTAGCTTTCAGTTTTATTCTTTGTACAAAATCAACTGTATTGGCATATTGATTGGCAGATACTCCCAGTGTAGCGTCTTTCATCAGCTCCATTTTGCCTATTTCTTTTGTTTTATCATCCAGCTTAAATAAGGGATTAGGACTGAAAACAAAAGTGGTTGGATTGACGACTGCGTCATCCGGCTGTTTTTGAGAATACAGGTGCCATTTATTTTGAATGGTAGCCGTCATGTGTATCTCGTAAGTTTTATCAGCAATTTTTTTTGCAGTAAAACTCCAGGTTATCGGGTTTAACTGTGCACTGGCAGTAAATGCCGTAAAAATAATAGCTGCGAAAGCGAATATTTTTTTCATATTGGGTCTTTACAGTTTTAAGTACGCAAAAATCCTGCTTTTTGTCAATTATGGCCTGTTAAAATTTTACAGGTACAAATTTACAGTCTTATCAACCTGCATTATGAAAGCTAAATGACGAAAACAGGCTAATTACTGATAAGAAGGTAATTTTAATAAACAAGTTGCTCCGCCATCAGCAGGGTTTTGATAATTTCCTGCCCGTCTGTGTTTCCCAGCACCGGGGAGCAAGCCCTTTCCGGGTGGGGCATCATACCAAACACGTTGCGGTTGGCATTACAGATACCGGCAATATTGCGGATAGCCCCATTTGGATTTGAAGCTTCTGTCTTATTACCATTTTCATCGCAGTAGTAAAAAATAACCTGGCCATTAGCTTCCAGTTCGTTTAGCGTTTTTTCATCTGCATAGTACCGGCCTTCGCCATGCGCTACCGGAATTTTATAAATCTTACCAGTATCGTTGGTAATAAAAATATTTTTGCAAACAAATTGTTGATTGCCATTTCTAAGTAACCCGCCCGGTAACAAATGTGACTCACATAAAATCTGGAATCCATTACACACACCAAACACTTTTCCGCCTGCATTGGCAAACTCAATTACACTTTGCATCATGGGGCTAAAACGGGCAATGGCACCGCAACGTAAATAATCGCCATACGAAAAACCACCGGGTAAAATGATGCAATCTTCTGTATTGAATTTACTCAAGTCCTTGTCCTTATGCCAGAGCATAGAAACTTCCTGACCCAAATCATAACTAAGGGCATCATACATATCTCTATCACAATTAGAACCAGGGAAAACGACAACACCAAATTTCATAATTCAATTTTCTGATGAGAAAACACAAAGATAAAACATGAACGGTAACTGTTTTAAACCATTTACCAACCGGGGCCATAATACTGGTAGCCAAGGATAAAAGCCACCGTAAGCCAAAAGAGTAAGAGGGGCAATATTCTAAGTGTTGAGTAAAGGTAAGTGCAGGCATGAAAAGCGGCAAAAGGGATGGCCACCATCACCCAGTTTTCAAGGCTATTTGTATTATTGACAAAGGGGACAAAAATGGCTCCCAGCAGGTATAATAATAAAAGGCTCCAGCCTTTTCGTACCTGAATCAACATTCTTCTCAGATTGTCCTGTACATAATAGCCGCCCATCAGAAATGGTACAGCTAATAGAAAAGCACTTCCTGCCATCCACGCCGATTGCCGGATATAAGGCAAATGAACAGAGAAATAAGGCCATAGCTGTGCCCAGCTCCATTGGCTGGTTACAATAAGATAGACGGCATAAAAATAAAACGGTGTGGTGATGCCAACCATACAAAGCACCCATTCATTCAAACGGAAAGGACGCATAACTGCAAGAGCAAGTAATATCCAGATAATAAAAGTAAGCGATGGAAAGAAAAGAAAAGAAGCGATACCAAGTGCTAACCCGATATTAAAAATAGCGCCTTTAGCATTTTGCTGGTTATAAATATTAAACAATCCTGAAAGGACAAACAACAAAATAGTGTTTACAATAAGGGGAGCTGTAAAATAATTCCACTCGGGAAATAAAGAAGTGATGAGTAAATAAGCCATCCCCGGAAAATAAGTTGGCTTACTAATCATCCGTTGGTTATTAATGAAACGGGTCAATGTGATAGCCTGCAACAACAACAAGGAAAAAGCCAATACAGGATAAAGAGACGGGAAAGATTTACCGGTAGGTTCCAGGAATTTTAAAATGGCTTTGAAAAGTATCCCATCCTCTGGCCGGGTAACCATTACATGCGGATGCAGGAACATCGGCAGCTTAATTAAAACCCCGAAAAGCAACAACAGGAAAATAATAGCGGGGTTCTTCTGTTTAAATATTCCAATCACGGATAATGGAAGTGTTAGCGGTTTTAGTTATAGTCAACTTTTGCAAAGCAAATATAGTTACGATAAAGGCAAGGTATAATCATTTGTCTTGCACTTACCTGTTTACCGTATTTAGGCATAAACTCATATCCACGTTCCAGGTTTTTTAATGTTGGGTTTCGGGTTAATTCTCCAGCAGGTGCAATGCTGAAGTCTGATAGCAGGTTATTCCTTCTTTCCTGGTTGTTAAACAGGAAATGTAATTCGCCACCTGTATTCATGAGCTGGTAAGAAATCAAATCGTCTGACTCATCATTAAACTGGCTTTTACCGATTATATTATTCCATTCCATATCGCCGGAACTACTGAACGAAAGAACAGCCAGGTTATCGGCATGATAACGGACAGCCTGACCGCCTCCCCCCGTCCTTGAATTCCAGTAATTCCTGCTGTAATAAGGGGAGTAATAATAATTATTGAAGTTAGAGGACATATAAGGTGAGCCATAAAGATAATCCCAGCGATTCCAGTTGTTAAACCGGGATGTGGTGTAGTAGGAT
>JANMFO010000370.1:0-6317 GCA_031374245.1 Chitinophagaceae bacterium
CCAGATGTTTACAAAAACATTCTGCAATACATCATTAGCAATTTCTTTGTCGGTAACAATAGAGTTGATGATACCATACAAGGCGCCAGAATAATTGTCATACAAATAACCGAAGGCTTTTTCATTGCGTTGTTGCAACAAAGCCACCAGCTCCTGTTCGCTGTATGTGGTTCTGGAATTCAAAATAGTTGGTTAAGATACAATGATTAACTAATGAAATGTATCCAGGTTCAATATATGGTAGATGTTTTTGGATAGATTTACCCGGCTACAGCTTCATACGCTGCGGCATCCAATAAAACTGCCACATCAGCAGGAGTATCCACAGTCATTTTTACCATCCAACCCTTGCCATAAGGGTCGCTGTTCACTGCTTCCGGCTCATTAGCCAGGTCGGCATTCAATTCAGTGATTGTTCCACTAACCGGCAGGTACAGGTCAGAAACTGTTTTTACTGCTTCTACGGTTCCAAATACAGCTCCTGCTTCCAGTGCTTTACCGATGGTGTCCACTTCAACATAAACAATATCCCCCAGCTCCCGTTGGGCAAAATCAGTAATACCGATGGTAGCCACATTGCCTTCCAGGCTTACCCACTCATGGTCTTTTGTATAGCGAAGATTTGATGGAAAATTCATACTGAACGTTTTAGAGTTGCAAATATGAGTAAAACCGACAGACTATGAGCAAATGTTGAGTTTTTTTTCGCAGTTCACCGGAAAATTTATGCCGTTCATGACAGATTTCAAACCATTGGTCGGTTTCTGCTTTTACAATTGGGTGACGCAGAGATATCTTTGTGCACCTTATCTAAAAAAAGGATGATTATGAGAAAAGTATTAGCCATTTTTACATGTGTATTATTAGCAGCGTTCTCCGCTTCAGCCCAAAAAATTTCTGGTGTGGTAAATGATGAACAAGGCAAGGGCCTTGAAAAAACTACCGTTTCTTTGCTTCGGGCCAAAGATTCTTCCGTTATTAAGTTATCTGTAACTACTAAAGAAGGTAATTACACCGTTCAGGCAACGAACGGTAACTATTTGCTGAGTGTTAGCCATATTGGATATGCTCCGCAATATTCCAAGCCATTTGAAGTGTCTGGTGATGTAACGGTGCCAACAATAACAATGGCCAAAGTTTCAGGCAACCTGCAAGGAGTTACGGTTACTGCACAAAAACCAATGGTAGAGGTAAAAGCAGATAAAACTATTCTGAATGTAGAAGGAACTATTAATTCTGTAGGTTCTGATGCATTGGAATTGTTGCGCAAATCTCCTGGAGTTACCTTGGATAAAGATGATAATGTGAGTTTGTCTGGAAAAAACGGCGTACAGATTTATATTGACGGCAAACCTTCCCCGTTATCAGGAGCAGATTTGACAGCTTTCCTGAAAAATCTTCAATCGTCACAAATAGAAGCGATTGAAATTATAACCAACCCTTCTGCTAAGTATGATGCAGCGGGTAATGCTGGTATAATTAATATCAGATTGAAAAAAAATAAATCATTTGGAACAAATGGTTCTGTAAATGCCGGTTATGCAGTTGGTATTTATCCAAAGTATAATGGCGGTATATCATTAAATAACCGTGGAAAGAAAGTAAACATCTTCGGTAATTACAATGTCAATAAATCCAGAAATGAGGGAGAATTTAGATTATATCGGGAACAGCTAGATACTATTTTTGATCAAAAAAATATTTTCACTTCAGAAAATGTAAGTCACGGTTTCAAAGCTGGGCTTGATTATACTATTAATCGTAAACACACAGTGGGTATTTTGGTGAATGGAAATATTTCTGATAACGGGAATGTAAGTGATAGCAAAACACCCATTTCATACAAACCTACAGGTATCGTTGACAGGGTATTAACAGCTAACAATGTTAGTGATGCAACAAGAAATAATGCAAATTTTAATGTTAACTATCGTTTTGCAGACACGGCCGGACATGAGTTAAATATAGATGCTGATTATGGTATATACCGAATCAAAAATGATCAATTACAACCGAATATATATTTCAATCCTTCTATGACTTCAGAATTAAGTCGTACTATTTATAATTTCATTACACCAACGGATATTGATATCTATACTTTGAAAGCCGATTATGAACAGAATTATAAGGGTGGTAAATTGGGTTTAGGTTTTAAGTCCTCCCTTGTAAGTACCGGAAACAATTTCGGCAGGTATGATGTAGTTGGTAGTTCTAAAATACTGGATGTTAACAGAAGTAACCAGTTTGATTACGAAGAAAATATCAATGCCGTTTACCTTAATTATAATAAGCCTTTCAAAAAAGGCTTTATGATACAGGCCGGTTTACGGATGGAGAATACTAATAATACCGGTGATTCTTATGGTCTGAATAATAATGGAACAATTAATACTTCAAGTAAAAAATCAGTTAAGCGGAACTATACGGGTTTGTTTCCAAGCGGTTCTATTACATTCAATAAAAATCCAATGAAACAATGGAGTTTTTCTTATAGCAGAAGAATTGACCGTCCTGCTTACCAGGATTTAAATCCCTTTGAGTTTAAATTGGATGAGTACACTTTCCAAAAAGGAAATATTAACCTGAGACCACAATACACGAATAGTATTTCTGTTACTAATATTTATAAATACCGGTTAACAACGACTTTGAATTACAGCCATGTAGCAGATGTATTTACACAATTGGTAGATACTGCTGAAAAATCAAAATCGTTTATTACAAAAGAGAACCTGGCAACACAGGATATAGTAAGCCTGAACGTGAGTTATCCATTCTCCTATAAAAATTACTCAGTATTTGGAAACCTGAACGCCTATTATTCAATGTATAAAGCTGACTTCGGCGGTGGTAACAGAAATATAAGCCTGGATGTATTTTCATATAGTCTTTATATGCAGCATAGCCTGAAGCTGGGTAAAAAGAAAAACTGGACTGCTGAAGTAAGTGGTTTTTATAATGCTCCTTCCATTTGGCAGGGAACATTTGAGAGTAAAGAAATATGGGCAATTGATGGCGGTGTACAAAAAACCATTTTCAAAGGCAAAGGCAATCTGAAAGCTTCTGTTAGTGATATATTCAGAACTCTTCGATGGAGTGGTAGCAGCAATTTTGCAGGGCAATATATGGTGGCAAGCGGCAATTTTGAAAGCCGTCAGTTTAAATTAAACATGACGTATCGTTTCGGAAGCAGTCAGGTAAAAGCTGCCCGTCTGCGTAAGCAGGCTTCTGAAGAAGAAAGCAAGAGAACACAAGGCGGTGGACAAGGGATAGGACAATAATGAAAATTCAACATAATAATAAAAAGGGGCTGCAAATAATTTGCAGCCCCTTTTTATTATTATACATGAGTTAACAAAGCTAGTTATATTTTTTTCGTTTTACCAGTTTCGCTTTAATAATTCTCACATCCTGCAAAGGCCTGTCCCTGTCTGTTCCTTTACTGGTAGGCGCCAGCGAAATTTTTTCTACTATTTCTAATCCTTTCACTACTTCTCCATAAACAGTATATGTTTGATCAAGATGCGGAGTGCCGCCAACTGTTTTATATACTTCCCGTTGTGCGACAGGAATTTTCCTTTTCAGCCGGTAGGTTTCAACCGAATCTAAACCTGCATCAGTAAAAATTTTTCCCTGTACAATATAGAATTGACTCCCACTGCTGGCTTTCTCCGGATTATTGTCCCTGGCTGCAGCCAAAACTCCTTTTTTGTGAAATAAGGTTTGCCGTATTTCTGCTGGTATTTTATAAGAAGGACCACCATTACCCAATGATTGACCAGATTTTGAATTTTTACTATTGGGGTCACCACCTTGTATCATAAAATTGGCGATAACACGATGAAATAATACACTATCATAAAAACCAGTTTTTGCCAACTTTAAAAAATTGTCCCGGTGCAACGGAGTTGAATCAGACAGGCGTACAATTATATCACCCATTGAAGTCTGGAGCAGTACATCCCTCTTCCTGTCTTTTTTTCGGATGGTGGAATCTTTCTGTGCAAATAAAACAACAGAAAAGAATAAAAGAAATAGAGAGAATAATGTTTTTTTCATAGCATTCAATTAATCAATGAAATCATGTTTTTCAAAGTAAAGTAATACATGGTCTTTTATAAAATTTTCCTGTTCAATAGCATTCATATCCGGCATTGCTTTCAGTTGTTTGTAATGAGGCCACCCATCTCTGTCCACACTTTCCATTTCATAGTAACCACTGGTTGAAAGCAGGCTGCACACCGCCACATGCATCAGGTCCTGTTTCTGTTCTTTGGTTATTTTTTCTTTCATCATACCTGTTTCCTGTATGCCGATTAAAAAAAGGATTGTTTCCAGGTCAGGTTTTTTGCTAAACCGCTCTACCATTTTCGCTTCCAGGTTCCACCAGCGTTGTTGTAAATCGTCTTTTGCTATCATAGCGCAAAGATAAGAGTAGTGATTACTTCCAATTGCACCTTGTAAGTTCTCCTTTATCTTTGCGGCAAATTGAAATTACAATGTTGCAGTTACAGGTATTAAGGCAAAATCCGCAAGGGGTAAAGGATAAACTGGCAGTGAAAAATTTTGCCGAACCACAATTGGTGGATGAAATCATTGCATTGGATGATGAGAGAAAAAAGTTACAGTTAGAGTTTGATAACAACCAGGCAAAAGTAAACAGCACTTCCAAAGAAATCGGCGCCTTAATGGCAAAAGGTCAGAAAGAAGAGGCCGAAACAAAAAAGCAGGAAGTAGCAACTTTAAAATCATCACTTCAACCGATAACAGAAAAATTAGCTGCTGTTGAAAAGCAGTTACAGAATGAATTAGTAAAACTTCCAAATCTTCCATCTGATCGGGTACCCGTTGGTAAAACACCTGCTGATAATGTAGTGGTAAGAGAAGGTGGAGTAAAACCACAATTACCTGCAGGCTCAGTTCCACATTGGGATTTGATAAAAAAATATGATATCGTAGATTTTGAAACCGGCGCAAAAATTACCGGTAGTGGCTTTGCATTGTTTAAAGGGCAAGGAGCAAAATTGCAACGGGCATTAATCCAATATTTTTTAGATTTCAATACCGCTGCTGGCTACACAGAGTATCATCCGCCATTTATGGTAAATGAAGCATCTGCCTATGGTACTGGTCAATTACCAGACAAGGAAGGGCAGATGTATTATATGCCGGCTGATAATTTTTATATGATTCCCACATCTGAGGTGCCAGTTACCAATATTTACCGGGACGAAATGGTAAAAGCAGAACAACTGCCAATAAAGATGACGGCGTATTCACCCTGTTTCAGAAGAGAAGCCGGAAGTTTTGGAAAAGATGTTCGGGGGTTGAACAGGGTACATCAATTTGAAAAAGTAGAACTGGTACAAATTGTTCATCCTGCCAAAAGCTATGAAACACTGGATGAAATGGTGAACCATGTTGAAAAATTATTGCAGTCACTGGAACTGCCTTATCGCATATTAAGATTATGTGGTGGCGATATGAGTTTTGCTTCTGCTATTACTTATGACTTTGAAGTGTACAGTGCAGCACAGGAAAAATGGCTGGAAGTGAGTTCGGTCTCTAATTTTGAAACATATCAAACCAACCGAATGAAGATCCGGTATAAAGATGCAACAGGAAAAACACAATTAACCCACTCACTAAATGGAAGTTCATTGGCTTTGCCAAGAATAATTGCCTGCCTGTTAGAAAACAATCAATCTTCAGAAGGGATTAAATTGCCAAAGTCTATTCAAACTTATTTCAAAGGCGAATTAATTAATTAACTGTATTCACTATATAAATAAAAGAGTCCTGATAGATACCAGGACTCTTTTTATTTTAAAATTGTCAACACCTATTAAGGTTGAGCAAAACTATTTCTTGGTCCGCCAGATGCAAACACCGCCAGCATCCTTGTTTCTTGTCCAAAGCTAAACATATACATACAGGCATCATCTGTATAGTCCATATAGTTCATGGTCATTTCAACCGGTGTGCCGGAGCAGGTACTTAAATGACCGGAACCGGGACAGCCATAGTTGGCTGTATTATGTGTTGGTGTATCACCTACCTGGTCGTTACCACAAGTTGCATCTCCCCAAATGTGGCGAAGGTTCATCCAGTGGCCTACTTCATGTGTAGCTGTTCTCCCTTTATTGAATGGAGCGGCAGCAGTTCCTGTTCTTCCTGTTGCGTTATCATCCAGTACAACACCATCAGTTGCAGAACTGCCACCGGGAAACTGTGCATAGCCTAAAATGCCACCGCCCATATTACAAACCCAGATGTTGAGTTTTGTTGTTGGAGTTGTTGGAGCGATCCCTTTT
>JANMFO010000372.1:0-15478 GCA_031374245.1 Chitinophagaceae bacterium
CCGCCTTTTTTCAAGCTTCTTACACCTTCGCCAATTTTGAAACCATTATGATAGATTTCAATTTTATAGTTACCAGTCGCAAAGCCTGACTGATGAATCGGAAACTGTACGTTCTGGCGTTTACCTTGTACATATTCAACAGGTACTTTAGCAGTAAACGCTTTGTCACCATCTTCACGGGTATTAAGCATACTTGCACCTTGTTCAGCAATTACTTTGCCATCAGGTGCAGTTACAATCAGGTACATATCTGCAGCACCAGATTTTGCAATACGGTTTTCAACATCAAATGATACTACCAGCTTATCTACTTTTTTTGCTTTAGTGGTGCTTTTTTCTTTGCCGCCTTTCTTCTCATCCACAGATGTTACCTGTATGTTAGATGCGCTAAAAGTAGAGGCTACATCAACTGTTTTTTCCAAATCAGCTTTTTCAGTTTTTGTAGTAACCAGGTTAGTTTCCAAATCAGCTTTTTCCTGCGTCAAAGAAGTATTGGCAACAGTAAGCTCCTGGTTCTCGCCGGTTAATCTTGTTACTTCAGTTTCAAGGCCAGAAATCGTCTCGTTCAACTGGGCAATCATTGTCTGCGCTTTATCCAACTGTGCTTTAGTCGCATTTTTATCGTTGAGGATTTTGCGTATCTCAGCTCTTTTTGATTCTATTTCTTTTTGAAGAGAAGACTGCAAAGCTGTTTTTTCACCTTGTAAAGAATTATTGGCTCCGGTAATAGAGTCTAATCTTATTTCAGCCTCATCATACATGGCTCTTATAGAGTCACGCTGCGACATATAACTGATTGAATTTGTCTGTTCTTTTTTAATTTCTTCGCCGGATTTGTTTTTATCCCACAAAAAATAGCCCCATGTTCCCAGCAGGCCCGCTGCCAGTAAACCAATAATCAGGTTTTTGCTATTCTTGTTTTTTTGAGGCTGACTCTGTGGAGTGTTGCTAGCCGAAGGATAATTAGTGTCTGTCATAAAAAGGATTTTTTGAGATTAATGTTTGTTTTAATTTTTTCATGGATTTTTAAACTGCTGCAAGGTAAGATGCCGGTTGCACCCTGTTCTGCTAAATCCTGTTAAAAAACCATCCGGTACACAAATTTTCGAAAACCGTGCCAGAAAGCCTCCGGTTATTTATCAACAGATGTGTTTTTACTGTATATCGAGTCTGAAAGCCTGTATCTTAGCATTTTATGAGTGTGGAAAAGATAATATCAGAATGGAAGAAAAAAAGCTTCCGGCCAATTTATTGGCTGGAAGGGGAAGAGGAGTATTTTATTGACAAAGTGATGCATTTTGCGGAACACCACATTTTGAATGAAAGTGAATCGTCTTTTAACCTTTCCATTTTTTATGGTAAAGATGCCAATTGGGCTGATGTGGTGAATGCCTGCCGCCGATACCCGATGTTTGCGGAACGGCAAGTGGTGCTATTGAAAGAAGCCCAGCAAATGCGGGACGTAGAAAAACTGGAAACATATATTGAAAATCCATTAAGTTCAACTGTTTTTGTCGTCTCTTATAAAGAAAAAAAACTGGATGCCCGAAAGAAATTTACCAAGCTGGTAAAAGAAAAAGGGGAGTTGGTGACTACCAAAAAAATGTATGACAGCAAACTTCCTGAATGGACACAGGAAATGCTTCATTCAAAAGGGCTGACAATAACCCCGAAAGGTTTGGCCCTGCTGGTAGAACATATTGGTAACGATCTTTCCCGGATTGAGAACGAGGTAGACAAGCTATCGGTAAATCTTGGCAAAAGAACCCATATTACGGAAGAAGATATAGAAGAATACATTGGTGTAAGTAAAGACTATAATGTTTTTGAACTGCAAGCAGCACTGGCATCAAAAGACCTTGCCCGCTGCATCCAGATTATTCAGTATTTTGAAGCTAACCCAAAGGCCGGGCCGATACAATTGATATTGCCTTCTATCTACAGTTTTTTTAGTAAGGTATTTATGGTGTTCGGAGCAGGCAGTAATGATGAAAAAGCTATTGCCGTTAGTATTGGTGTCAATCCTTTTTTTATGAAAGATTATATGCAGGCTGCCAAACTGTACACTTACCCCGGAGTAAAAAAGGTATTGCTCTTATTACATCAGTATAATCTGAAAAGTATAGGCATTGGAAGTACCGGTACTGAAGATGGGTCACTATTGAAAGAAATGGTAGTGAAAATGATGGACTGAACAATTGAATAAGGATTACAGTAAATCACCTTTCTTTGTGCAACTTTTATTTCCAGACATCCATCTCTTATCTCAATAAACGTTTAAGTATGAAAAAAATAGTATTCTCACTTTTGATATCCAGCTCACTTTTCTTAACAGGTTGTTTAGAAACTACACAGGAAATAACCTTGAACGATGATGGCAGTGGTACCGTAAGCAATACCAATGATATGAGTGCCCTGATAGGGCTGGTAAAACAAATGGGTGGTGCCGGAGAAATGGAAAAGGCAGGTGATCAGAAAATTGATTCGTCTTTTTCACTGGCTGCTGGTGCAGATAGTATTCCCAACCTGACTCCTGAAGAAAAAGAATTGGTAAAAAAAGGAATGGCACATATTTTAATGAACCTGAAAGAAGAGAAATTTTTAACCAATATAAAATTCCCTTTTAGCTCCGCTTCAGAAATACAAGCTTGCAATAAACTTTCCGGCAAAATATTGGCCGAAACAATGAAGAGCCAGATGGCTGGTGGAATGCCAATGGGCGGCGGTGATGCAATGCCGGAAGCTTCTTCATTGGATGATTATTATACCTATGAGTTTTCCAATGGCGAATTAAAGAAAAAACTGAATAAAGAAAAATATGCCACTGCTGCCGATGATGAATACCTGAAGGGTATTAAAGAAGCAGGTGGTATGGGACTTGAAATGAAAGCTAATTATATTATCAATCTTCCCCGTGCAGCTAAAGAAGTAGAAGGTAAAGGAGCAAAACTATCAGATGATAAAAAGAAGGTGACCCTTTCTGTCAGTATTGATGATTTTTTTGAAGATCCTTCTTTGCTGGAGTTTAAGATAAAATATTAAGGTAAGTTGATGGCTGATGGTTCATAGTTAATGGTAAACAGCCATTAGTAATGAACCATTTTTTATAGCACCTTCAGGCTGTCTATTTTGTCCTGGTCTATTTGTTTTACCAGTGCTTCCAGTCCATCAAACTTTACTTCTTCCCGCAAATATTTTTTTACATACACTTTCAGGTGCTGGCCATATATTTCTTCGTCAAAATCAAAAATATTTACTTCAATCACCTTTTGTTTGCCATCTACAGTGGGCCGGAAACCAATGCTCATCATGGCTTTCAATCTTTCAGCAGACTCTTCTGGTTTGGCATACACAGCATAAATACCATTGCCGGGTATTATCTTTTCTTCGTCAGTTACTTTTAGATTGGCAGTAGGGTAGCCTAGTTTTCTGCCTAGTTTATTTCCATGAACTACTATACCGGTAAAGAAAAATTCATACCCAAGTAATTTATCAGCCACTTCAATTTTGCCATCAAGCAATGATTGGCGAATAATGGTAGAACTGATAGCTATTTCATCAAGCACCTGTTTGGGTATTTCCTGTAACTGATAATTATATTCAGCCGCCATTTTTTCCAGCAACAGGTAGTCGCCGGAACGTTCTTTTCCAAAACGGTGGTCATGACCGATAATAATCGTATGCGGATGAAATTTTTCTACGAGGAATTTTTTTACATATTCTTTAGCCGGTTGATTGGCAAAAGCCTCAGTAAAAGGCACTACCACCACATGATTGATACCAAGTTGCCGGAGCATCTCAATTTTCTCATTCAGTGTATTAATAAGACGGATACCAAGAATGGTAGAGGAAACAATCTTGCGGGGGTGGGGATGAAAAGTGATAATCACCGTTTCTCCGTTGATTGCTTCGGCTTGCGCCTTCAGCCGGTCAATAATCTGCCGGTGGCCCATGTGTACCCCGTCGAAAGTGCCGATAGTGATAACGGCGTTTCTAAAGGCGGGGAGCTGTTCTATATCGTAATGTACTTTCATAAAGTGGTGCGAAGATAAATATTAGTCGTTAGTCAGAAGTCGGAAGTCTTTAGTCAGGAATAGTTAAGTTTGCAGCGATTTTTCAATTTTCAATTCCAAAATCTTACAATGTCCCTTTATTCCAAACGTGGGGTTTCTGCCCAGAAAGAAGAAGTTCATGCCGCTACCAAAAATCTGGATAAAGGGCTTTATCCGAAAGCATTTTGCAAAATATATGCTGATGTTTTATGTGGCGATGCAGATTGGGTGAATGTGATGCATGCAGATGGCGCCGGCACCAAAAGTATACTGGCTTATTTATACTGGAAAGAAACTGGTGATGTGTCTGTCTGGAAAGGGATAGCACAGGATGCTATTGTAATGAACCTCGATGACCTTCTTTGTGTGGGTATTTATGATAACCTTCTTTTTTCTTCTACTATTGACCGCAATAAAAATGTGATTCCGGCTGAAGTACTGGAAGCTGTTATTAATGGGACGCAGGAGTTTTTTGATACCATGAAAAATTTTGGTGTCAACATCACTTTTATGGGTGGCGAAACAGCTGATGTGGGTGATGTGGTACGAACAATGGCGGTCAATGGAACAATGACTGCCCGTTGGCCAAAATCAAAATTAATTACCAATGAAAAGATAAAAGCAGGGGATATGATTGTTGGATTAGCCGGATTCGGGCAAGCCAATTATGAAACTACTTATAACAGCGGATTGGCCAGTAATGGCCTGACCAGTGCAAGACATGATGTGCTGCATAAAACATACGGAGCAAGGTTTCCGGAGAGTTATGATACATCTTTAGATGAATCAGTGGTGTATATTGGCCCGCATAAAATAACAGATGACGTTATGGACGGCCAACGGTCAACTACTATTGGTCAGCTTCTTCTTAGTCCAACCAGAACCTTTGCACCGGTAATGAAAGAATTGCTGGAAAATCATTTCGATAGTATTCACGGACTCATTCATTGCAGTGGCGGCGGGCAAACGAAGTGTTTAAAATATATGCAGGATAATTTTCGAATTATAAAAGATAATTTGTTTGAGCCCCCAATTATTTTCAAACTGATACAGGAAGCCAGCAAATCTGATGACAGGGAAATGTACCAGGTGTTTAATATGGGTACACGGATGGAAATTTATACAAATGAAAAAGACGGTGACAAAATTATCAGCGTCTCTAAAAGTTTTGGTATTGATGCGAAGATTATCGGCAGGGTAGAGGAGAGTGAAAAAATGGAGTTGGTGATTAAGACTAAATCCTTAGAAATAGTTTTTTAAAATTGTTAAGTCACTTTGCTTTATTTTGCAACAAATCCACTGAATAATGTCTGAACCAATAATCGAATTACGGAACGCCAATATTTACCAGGGTGATAACCTGATATTGCAGGATGTAAACCTTACGGTGAACAAAGGAGAGTTTGTGTACCTGGTGGGAAAAACAGGAACCGGTAAATCCAGTTTATTAAAAACGCTATATGGTGAACTGAATTTGCGTGAAGGTGAAGGAACAGTCGCTGGTTTTAGTTTAAAAGGATTGGATTGGAAAAAAGTGCCTTACCTGCGCCGCAACCTCGGTGTGGTTTTCCAGGAGTTTCAATTACTAACTGATCGTAATGTAAATAATAATCTGAAGTTCGTTTTGCGGGCTACTGGCTGGACAGATGAGAAACTGATGGATGAAAAAGTAATGGACGTTCTTGATAAAGTAGGTCTGAAGGCAAAAGGTTTTAAAATGCCATTTGAATTGAGTGGTGGTGAGCAGCAACGTATCGACATAGCAAGGGCTTTATTAAATTCTCCTAAATTAATATTGGCAGATGAGCCAACCGGTAACCTTGACCCCGAAACATCAGATGAAATTATGAACCTGTTGTTCCAGATTTCAAAGGATTATAATTCTGCAGTTGTAATGGCATCGCATGATTATATCGTGGTGCAGAAATTTCCGGCCCGAATGATAAGAACAGAAAGGGGCAGGGTGATAGACAATGCTACCATAAATATGGAATAAGCTTCCGGGTATTCTTTTCGTTATTGTAAGTATCACCGAGTAATTTCTTTCTCAGCGTTATTTCTTCCTGAGTAAAAGCCTGATGCCGGAGTTGCGTTATAATGGATGCAAAAGCATTGGCGGTAGTTCCAATATGACAGGCCGCTTCTAATCCTGTTCCTTCTACCATTGGCTTATTAACCAGGCAATGCCTTCCTTCAAACAACGTATGTAATAGTTTTAGCCGGATGCCTGTAATATTTTTATTGAAGCAGGGCAACACATTAATATGTGCTTTACGTACCAAGTCATTCAGTTCTGTTTCAGTAGGATTGGCCACCAAACAGGTATGCTGAAAAATATGTGCCTGCTTTTCCAACTTTTTAGATGGATTTTTACCAGCAATAACAAAGGGAACTTTTATTTCGGAGAATACTTTTTGTAATAGCCAGATAGCTGCTTCTTCATTTTCCGGAACAGAAAGATTACCATGATACAAACACAGGTTACCTATTCCTTCATCTCCGTTTACCTGTTGCCAAGCTGGAAAAGTGGGAAGAAATTTTACCTGTGGTAAATGGTAGTCATTGCTCAGGGCATTTATATCTTCTTTCGATACACATACATACACACAATTACCGGGCAAATGCCTGCTATATTTTTTTATCTGGCCGCTTTCATATAAAAAAAATAATTTTTTCCATAAAGACGATTCAGATCTTGCAAGCTCTTTATAATATACACTCTCTTCATTATGCATTCTCACTACTACCTTTCTGTTTTGCAAATCAAGCTGAGGTAATATGCCGGTGCAATGAAGGCCCTCCAGAAGTATTGGATGCTGGTCTTTATTCAGATTAGTTATCAATTCATCATTGATGCGGGAAGAAACGATATAAGGAAGTTTTGAGGAAAATCCTTTATGCCCTGTTTTTCTTTCATACACATATATGCTTTCACAAAACTGGTTTAGTTCATTTGGGGTACCCCTCTCATTATAGCTGAAGTAGTGCAGATGGATACTGATATCCATTTTTTTCAACATCATTATACGGTTCATCATATCAATAGCCCCTCCGTAGTCGGCGGGCCATGGTACATCAAGACAGACGATATGTAAATGACGGTTCAACTTTTTAAAACGGAGTGATAAAATGCTATCAGTTTCTTTTCTTCCTGTTGCCAATTTAGTTCCAACCTTGCTTTCAGGCAATTTTCTCTTAGCTTATTATATAAAACACTATCGGCCAGCAAATTGTTTATAGATTGTGCAATTACTTTTGGATCCAGATCCTCCAATAAAACTGCTACTTCAATTTGTTTGTTCAGTTTTTGATATTCGGGATAATTCACCGTAATCTGTGGCAGACCAGCATTGATGTAATCAAAGAATTTATTAGGTAAAGCAAGAAATTGATTCAGTCCTTCATTTTCCGGTACTGCCACACCTATATATGCCTGCTGGGAATATGTCCATAAATCATCGGGGCTTAGCATTCCGGTAAGCTCCACTTTATTTTCTACTTTATATTCACTGATTAGTTTTTTTAATTGTGCCATAAAATTGCCATCGCCGCATATAACAAGCCTGCTGTTCACCCATTGCATTGAGGGAATAAGATATTCAAAACCCCTGGCTTCATTTACGGCACCCTGGTACAGGAGCGTTTTTTCTGTAAGTTCTTTTTCTAATAAAGCCCTTGAGACTGGCACATTACGTATAGTTTGATAATTAACTCCATACCTGCGGTTAAATTCTTCTGCTATGCCTTCACTTACTGTATAGCCCCATTTGTATTTTGGCACAGCATTTCTTTCTACCCATTTCCAGATTTTTAAAATAGCCGGACGGGTAGCAACTTCTTTTAATCCTGTAAATAACTCATGTGCATCGTAAATGCGGGGGATTTTTTTCCACCGGGAGATATAAAGGCAAGGAAGTATAGTATCAAGATCAATCCCACAAATGGCATCCATTTTTTTAAACAACAGGAAAAAAAATAATCTTATGTTGTACTCGGCATAAAATAACTTTCCTTTATTAAACCAGCAGGATATTCTTTTTTGAGTAAATTTTTTTGGGGTGAGTGGGAGAGAAGATTTTAGTCTTCTTCCCACCAGAGTAACTGCATATCCGTTTTCTGCTAATGAAGTACAGATGCGGTGCATACGTTGGTCATAAGTCAAATCATTAGTAACTGTGAAATAGATTTGTTTCAAAATTTGTTATTTACTTTTTCTGCCTTACTGCAAGAAACAAAAAAGGTTTTGCAAATATGCAAAACCTTAATCGCTAAAACTATTAATATTTTACTGATTACGAACCCATATTCATGCCTTCCATTCCACCACCATCCTGATTCTTCATATTCTTACGTTTGAAAAGATTAGCATCAAATTTTCCAAATCTCCAGCTAAAACTGGCCCGCAAAATCTGCGGATCACGACGACGGAATATATCCTGGATAAAAAATGGAGATTCAGAACGAACATTTGAACGGCGGGTTCTGAAAATATCATTGACATTAAGGGATACTGAAGCTTGTCTAGTCTTCATAAACTCATACCGTATACCTGCATCAGCATAGTAATTAGCCCTTATAAAACCCTGTGCTGAAGAAGCCTGACCAAACATCCAACCTCCGCCACCACCGCCACCAAACATTCCACCACGACTGCCACCACCACCACCACCTGGAGGTAAAATAGTTTTGGACTGATATTCACCTGATAATTGCATGGTGAAATTCTTAAAGAGTTTAAATGTATTATTTAATTTTCCAAACCAGCTGATAAATTGATCCGTTTCTGGTTGACTTGCAATACCCGTATTTATTTTCGAAGTAAAGAGATTCATATTAGCTGTCATATCCCACCACTTTGTCATTTTTGTTTTTAAAGTTACTTCCAGTCCAGTTATATAGCTGGAAGCAGCATTGATATAGGTATTTACTAATATATTTTTACCGGTTACAGGATCTATTTCCTGTACCTGGAAACGGGAGATGAGGTCGGTTGTATTTTTATAGTAGATAGAAGCAAGTAAATTATTCTTATTTTTTTTGAAAACTTTTTGATAAGACAACTCAATTGAATTAGTAAATTCAGGGTTTAGTCCCGGATTACCACGGCTGATGTTGAGGGAATCTGAAAAATCAGTAAACGGATACAACTGAAAGAAATTAGGGCGATTGATTTTCCTGCTGTAATTAAATTGTAATTCCTGATCGTTTTTCAATTTGTTGCTCAGGAAAACACTGGGGAAAAGGCTAACCGGGAATTTGATATTAAAAACCTGCCCTTTATCGGGTAGGCGGCCATCATAATCAGAGCTTTCCAGTCTTAACCCTAATTGGTAACCAATTTTTTTAAACTGGCTGGTGTAAGTGGTGTAAGCGGCATATACTTTGTCAGTACTATTATAATTTACAGAAGCATTTGGATTGAAAATCTCAGATCCTGAAGGGGAAATAAAATAAAAATTGTTTTTATTATCAACTTTTCTGATACTTACCCTAGCTCCCATTTCCAATTTTGATTTATCAGTCAGTGGATTAGCATAATCTGTTTGTATTATAACAGTTTCGAAATCGCCTTTTCCATCCTGCCTTTGCGAAGATGATTTCAATATATTTTTATTGGAGTAATCCAGCGAATCAGTTTTTATAAGATTAGAATTAGAGTTTTTGCTGGAATTATAATTTAAATCAGCGGTTAATTCATGTCCTTGTTTTGGGAAATTTCTTTTATATCCCATTGTAGCCCCTTTATTTTGAAAGGTACTTTTTGCATTGGAAAACCTGTCAGACAATGAAAAAGTTCCTGGATTTCCCAAAAAAATAGTTTCCATAATACTGCTGGTAGTTGGTTTGGAGTTTCCTTTTACCATATTACCAGAAAGCGATAAGGTATTGCGGTTATCAATAAAATAATCAAAACCAGCACGTCCAGAACTAAAATTACTAATGCTGATATTTTTGTCGTCTTGAGATAACTGGTTGTTTGGTGTACCATAGGTAGTTCTGTCTGTAATTCCGGTACTAATCGATTTGCGTTGATTGAAATTGCCACCTAAAAAGAAATTTATTTTTTCCTGGCGAAGATTTAAATCTGTACCCAATCCAATTCTTGCTCTTGAATCAATACTTGAGCGGATGCTACCATTATAACCAACCTTTTTATTTTTTTTCAAAACAATATTCAAGATACCGGCAGTACCACCCGAAGCGTCAAACTTTGCAGATGGGTTTGTGATGACTTCTACACTTTCAATGATATCGGCAGGGATCTGGTCAAGACTCAACGTTGTTGGACGCCCATCAACAAATATTTGCGGAGTATTATTTCTCATAGTAACATTCCCATCGAGATCAACACTGACTGAAGGAACATTATTCATTACATCTACAGCTGTACCTCCGGCTGAAACGATATTTTTATCAACATTAAAAATTTTACGATCGATACCTAATTTTAAACCAGGGTTAGATGCTGCAGTTACGGTAACATTGTCAAGCATTTTTTCTTCCACTTCTACTTTTACATTGCCCAAATCTTTATCTAAGGCGCCCATCATGGTACTCATATCACCACCCATTTTAATATCAAACGAGACCATTATTTCGGTTGATTTAAAACCAACAATGGTAATTTTTAATTTTAACTGACCAAATGCCGGAACATTTTCCAGGCTAAATTGGCCATTTGCTTTTGTAATCATTCCTGCAATTACAACGTCTTTTCTTTTTTTGGTTGCAGTGTCCATTTTACTCTGGATCAACTGAATTGAGGCATATTCAAGGTGTTTACCAGATTTGGAATCAACTACTTTGCCATAAAACCTACCTGTTGGCATCTGGCCTGCGCCGGGTCTGCCACCAGCTCCGGTCGGTGGTTGGGAAAATGCTGTAAGTGTCAGTAATACAATGTATAAGGTTAAAAATGAATGTCTCATTTACAAGAATTTAATGTTTAGACGTTTAAAGCTGTTTCAACTTGCTGACAGTACTATGACAACATGATGGACGGTAGTAAGACAAATACAGGTGGGAAAAGTTCGGTTTATCAACTAATGTTGATAAAGTCAGGTAGTAAGTTGGGTAATAAGAACCTGTACAATACCAATAATAAGCCCTATAACGGCTCCGATTATTTCTACAAATCTGAATTCTTTTGACATTATCTGGTATAGCACTTCTTCCAGCTTATCTGAAGAAAACCCAGCCACTTTTTTAATTACAATTTGCTCCAGATCTAATTCGTTTTTTAAATTAGCGGCATATTGTTTCATTACTTGGGGAAAAAGAGATTCAATCTCTTTCATGAACATCGTCTTCAGATTAGTAATGGTTTTATCGCCGATAAACATACTTATAACAGGCATTTCATCTTTTAGCCTGTTGCGCAGAAATTCATCCACATGCGTTTCAATCATAGGCATTACTTTCTTCAGATTTTCCGGGTTGCTTATTTTTTCTTCTATATCATCAAAGGAGAGAAACTCCGCACTCACAAGCTTTCCAAGCTTCTCCGCAAATTGTTGCTGACGCTTTGGAAATATGCCATGAAAAGTAACTCCAATAATTTTCTTAGGTTGGCGGGGATGAAAAAGCATTTTAATGGCTACCCAATTGGTAACCCAACCAATAAATGCAGAAATCAGCGGAATAAGAATTAACCAGTAGTTCATTATATATCAAATGAGTGCAAAGAAACTGAAAGCAATGTCGTATTCAAAATCTGGTTTTGGAATGAGGCATGAATTTCTTTATTTTTGCTGCTCATAAAATGGTAGTCGTAGCTCAGTTGGTTAGAGCATTAGATTGTGGTTCTAAGGGTCGGGGGTTCGAGCCCCCTCGATTACCCCAAAAACTCTGTCTCACTTCAGTTGAGATGGAGTTTTTTGTTTTTTGGCATATGCTGCAATGCTATTTGGCAAAAGTTAATCCCTTTTTATTTACCACCATTCATCAAAAACCCTTGTTAAAACCCCACAAAGGCAAGAAAAACAGCGTTTTTGCGTTATTTTTGGGTAATGTCCAGTACACTTAAATACCTTTTGAATATGAAAAGACTTCCAATAGTGATTTTGATGGTAGTGGCGGGTTCGTTCCTTGCTTTTAAATCCATGGGAAAAGCCAATAGTTCCCATTCAACTCCCCCCTCTAAGTATGAACAGATTCTTAAACTGGTTGGCGAAATGCTTTCACAAGCACATTTCAGCCCGCAGAGCATAAATGATGCTTTTTCTAAAAAAGTATTCAAAAAATTTGTTGGTGATCTTGATCCTGAAAAGAATATCTACCTGCAAAGTGATTTGGATGTACTTAAAAAATTTGAAACAAAGATTGATGAAGAGATAAAAGGAGCCCCGGTTGAGTTTTTTATGGCTGCCGGAAAAACATTCAACACAAGAATGGAAGAAGCTGCAAAAGCATATAATGAAGTATTTGCAACTCCTTTTGATTTTACGGCAGATGAAGAAGTAATATTAGACGGCGATAAGTTGAGCTATGCAACATCAGCTGCAGAGATAAAAGACAGGTGGAGAAAGAAATTGAAGTTCATGACATTGGAACGCTATACTGATTTGCTTGACATCCGGGAAAAGAATAAAGGCAAAGAAGGCTTTGTGGTAAAAACTGATGAAGAACTGGAAAAAGATGCCCGTGAAAAAGTAAAAAAAGTTATTGACCGTACGTTTGAACGTTTTCGATTCAAATTTTCTGATGATGATAAGTTCAACATTTTTGTAAATGCTATTACCACCACGATGGACCCTCACACCGAGTTCTTTCCACCGGTGGATAAAAGATATTTTGATGAAGAAATGAGTGGCCGTTTTTATGGTATAGGTGCTTCATTGCAATATGATGATGGAAATATTAAAGTAAGCAGCGTTCTTTCCGGAAGTCCGGCATGGAAATCTGGTGAAATACAGGCTGGCGATTTAATAGTGAAAGTAGCACAGGGTAAAGAAGAGCCTGTAGAGTTAACTGGTTTTGTCGTAACAGATGCGGTAAAACTAATCCGTGGTAAAAAAGGAACAGAGGTAAAACTGACTTTGAAAAAACAGGATGGTACTATTAAAACTGTTACCCTTATCCGTGATGAAATAGTACAGGATGAAACATTTGCCCGCAGCGCAATTGTAAAAAATAATGGCTCCAAAATCGGGTATATCTTTCTGCCGGAGTTTTATGCAGACTTTGAGCATCCTAATGGTGCCCGCAGCTATGTTGATGTGGCAAAAGAAGTGGTGAAACTGAAGGAAGAAAAAGTAGACGGTATTGTTATTGACCTTAGGAATAATGGCGGCGGCTCATTATATGATGTGGTACAAATGGCTGGTCTTTTCATCGATGAAGGGCCAATAGTACAAGTAAAGGATAGAGATAACAATCCAAGTATTTTAAAAGATAAAGACAAGTCAGTTTTATACTCAGGACCATTAGCTGTAATGGTAAATGAATTCAGTGCTTCCGCTTCAGAAATTTTTGCAGCGGCTATACAGGATTATAAACGTGGTGTTATTATCGGCAGCACCTCCACCTACGGTAAAGGAACAGTACAACGTAATATTGGTCTTGATCCTGAAACTGGTTTTTCTATGTCAAATTCAGAGTTGGGAACTGTAAAGTTGACCTTGCAGAAGTTCTATCGTATCAATGGCGGTTCTACGCAATTGAAAGGTGTTTACTCTGATATTGTATTACCTGACAATCTCGAATACCTGAAAGTAAGAGAGAAAGATGATGAGGATGCTTTACCATGGGATGAAATTAATAAATCACCGTATGCTAACTGGAATACTGGTTATAATCTTGAAACAATTAAGCAATTAAGTAAGCAACGATTGGATAATGATGTTACATTCAAACTGATAAAGGAAAATACAGAATGGTTGTCTAAACAAAATGACAAAGAATATTCTTTACAGATTGATAAATACCGGAAAGAGCAGAAGATGATTCGTTCTACAATTAGTCAATTGACATCATTACTTAAATTGCAAGGTCAGTTGGATGTTACTGCTTTACCTGCTGAAACAAACCGCTGGGCCGAGGATAAAGCAAAACAGGAACGCTTTACACTATGGCTGAAAGGCTTGCAGAAAGATATATATCTTGATCAGGCTATAAAAGTGATGAATGATATGATTGGTCAGCAAAACCTGGTGAAAGACAAGCCAAAAGAAGAGCCGGCAAAGAAAGCGTTCTAAGAATTAGTTATTTATATATGTAAAAAGCCCCTGATTTAAATCAGGGGCTTTTTTAATCTTTATATCAGCAAACAAAGTATTAATCACAAATATCTTTCTTTTAAAATATTCAGGTGGTGATTAACATGCCCCACCAGTACATAGCCCATGGCCAGTACATAGATAGGATTATTATTAGCCGTGCCGGTGGTTTCTAATTGCTCTTCATCAAAAGAGCCAAAAAGGATTTCTGAGGAGCGCCGAACAGCTTTAAACTCTTCCATCATATCATCCCAGTTTCTTTTATCTGCTTTGGCATTATCTGCATAATCATTTTCATCAAAGCCGGGTAGAGATGTTTTATCTTGACGTGCAATACAAAGGCCACGATAGGCAAATACCCTTTCGGCATCAATAATATGCTGTAGCATTTCTTTAATAGTCCACTTGCCTTTGGCATAGCGGTAATCTCTTTTTGCCGCAGGAAGACTTTCAAAGAAACTGACAAACAGCGGGGTTTGCTTTTTCATTGCTTCCATTAAATCTTTTTCAGGTACTTGGTTTACATAATTGTGAAACCAGTTAGGTATGCGGCTGAGGTTTGGACGAGGCATAAATTAGTTTGTAGTTAATTGTTTATAGTTGAAAGGTCGGGAATTTCTTTGTAAAGTAAATTATTTGAAAGTGTAAGCGGCTGTTATTAAAAACCGAATAGAATTACCGATCGAAAACGGAGCGACGCATGGTATGATGCTCAGGGAACTGAAGTTAGGTAAATAAAAACCCCGGCATTAACCGGGGTATTATCAATTAATTTTTATCGTTCTTATTATCCGTTTACTTTCGGTTTTACAGTTGATTTAGTTGATTTTACCGGAGTTATCTTTCTTTCCCCTTTGATGGTTGATGCTAATTTAATGGCTTCATACGCATTGATAACACCACCTGCTCTGCTAAGGTCGCTAAGGTTTACCATGTCACCTGTTTCAGGGTTTCTTACTTTATCGCCGGGTTTTTGAGATGATTTTTCAATCACCATTTTTACCTGTACAGGACTAAGTGCAGGGTAGTACTCCAACAAAAATGCTGCAAGACCAGCAACAACCGGAGAAGCCATGCTGGTTCCTTGTAAATTCTGGTAGGTATTACCACCCGGAACCGTTGAATATATTTTTACACCGGGTGCAAATACATCGACTTCTTTTTTACCATAATTCGAAAAGCTGGCGGTTAATCCACCTGCTTTAGGAT
>JANMFO010000392.1:0-1970 GCA_031374245.1 Chitinophagaceae bacterium
CTTGTGTTATTAAAGAGCTATAAAAACCCGTAATTGTTAGGTGTCAATGTTTCTGCGTCAGGCTAAAAAAGGCTGTAAACGAATGTGTTTATTAATTTACACCTCGTTTGATGTTTTCTTCCACCATCCGAATGAGTTAAAGACCATATTTTCTTCCTCATATCATTTCTTAAAGCCATTTTAAAACAGTAAAATTGAAAGATGGAAAAAGTGATAACCAGACGGTCACTTTAGGATAAAAAAAGAAATTTTACTTACTGGCCGTCAACGCCGGAAACAGAACGGTTGGCAGCCATTGAAATCCTTCTCCAGCAATATATTAAATACAAATAAGGAAATGTTCAGCCCTGATTTCAGAGAGTTTGTCGTATAATAACCAAACAGTAATATAAATGAAATAGGTAAACTTGCTGTAAACTTCATCGGCTATGCCGACCGGGAAAAAAAGCCAGCGGCCGTTACCAGGATTTAGGTGATATTGAAAATTTAGAGAAATAGATTTTTTTTGGTTCAGGCAAGTGTTTAGTAAAAATAGAGACTTGTTTTAAAAAACTATTCATTACATCTGTCCCGATTCTACCATCTCATTAATCTTATACACTGCAAAAAGAACAAATAGGAATAGTATTATGCAGAAGATAAGCACCGCCCAATAAGCTTTTTTGGTATCAATGGCATATTTAGAAGGCTTATCCGGTAAATAGATGACCGGCATCGTATCACCGGTTTTATATTTTTGATGGGTTACAGTAGCCCTGCCATTATATGGCTGGCCTGTTACCCTGTCCTTATACTCCAGTGTAAGTATATCTATTGCACCTCCGGGCCTGGTTCGTATGGTACTGATATGTGTAACCACACCATTGGTGTATACACCTTTTTTTTTAATTTTTACGGCCACCTGCATTCTCCAGATAGTAAGTACAAGGGGAAAAGCAGATAGGGCAATTAGTCCAATATAAAGTAGTAGCATTGGTTAAGGTTTGGTTTTGCTAAGTTAAGGTTTACATCCTTTCTCTTACTAATCCCGTTTCCCGTATAATTCTAAAAAATAAATAAGCTAAAGAACCCCGAAAGTTCCGGAACAAGTTGCGGTAATCCGGATATTACAAGAAGATATAAATAATGAATAACCCACCAACAAACTAAACCATGTTATAAAATCTGCTTGCGAAATAGAAATTTATTTATACCGGTATTGCCAGTAGCGGAATAGTGATATGGTATGACATTTTTTTAGTCATACTTCCTCCCTCCAAAATTTTTTCGATAATACTTTTCTTATGGGTCAGCATCACCATCATATCAATATTATTAACAGCAATCCAGTTCTTCACATTTTCCATAAAATGATGACCAGCCAGGTGTACCGCATGAATTTCCACATCCTTATATTGTTCTTTTAAAATATCCCTGTATGTGGCAATTTTTAATTCATGCTCATCGTAATCTTCTACAAAATCATCGTCAGTATCGGTGAATATGGTAACCTGTATACTGGCTGAAAATAAGCGGGCCATTTTTATAATGGGCAAAATCTGTGATTTTTTTTCATCAAACTTGTTAATGGCCAGCAGGATTTTTTTTGGAGCTTTCCATTCACTTATCAGTGGGATAGCTAACACCGGTACGGGGCTCTTGCCAATAATACTGGCGGTTCTGCTGCCCAGTATTCTTTCAGACAATGCAGTATCGCCCAGAGTGCCCATAACCACCCAATCAATATTGAATTCTTTAATGGCATCCAGGATGGCATTGACCGGTAAATCCTGGTAGACTTTAGTAGTGATACTTACTTTTTCATTATCAGCAAATGTTTTACTCTTCAAAGCCACTTTTTCTCCGACTTTTATAAAATCCCCTTCCATCATTTCTGATTCAATAGCATGGATAAGGAAAATTTCTCCATCAGTTTTTTTAATCAGTTGCACAGCAAAATTCAGTGCCTTTTCAGCATTGGGAGAGAAATC
>JANMFO010000405.1:0-4965 GCA_031374245.1 Chitinophagaceae bacterium
TTTACTTACAGTTTTGCCGCACAGGATGCTGATGGTGATGAATTACGTTACTCATTTTGCGAAGCCTATGCAAGCACCAGCCCTGGCGGTGGTCAGGCCGTCCCTACCAACCCACCCCCCTTCCCGCCGGTTGGTTATAACAGTCCGGGTTTTGATGCTGCTTATCCATTGGGAAATACTGTGCAGATAAATTCTTCCACCGGTTTAATATCTGGAATTGCACCTGGCATTGGTACTTATGTAATCACTGTTTGTGTGCAGGAAGTAAAAGGTGGCGTAGTGGTTGCTACTCAACGAAAGGACCTGCAAATAAGTATTGCCGATTGCAACATTGCTTCTGCCTCATTATTACCGGAATATCTGCTTTGTAAAAACACACAAACTATCTCACTGGCAAACCAATCCAGCAGCCCGTTAATAATTTCCTCAGACTGGGAATTTATTGATAATACCAGCACCGTCATTTTTGCATTCACAGGTCCATCTGTTACTTATACTTTTCCTGCCATCGGGCTTTACACAGTAAAATTGGTTATTAACCGCGGCCAACCTTGTACAGATTCCACGACGGCTATTGTAAGAGTTTTTCCAGGCTTTATTCCTGATTTTAATTCAACAGGAATTTGTATTACTAAACCAACATTCTTTTTTGATGGTACCACTTCTGTACATGGTACCCCTAACTCATGGAAATGGGATTTTGGTGAAGGTGCCAGCAGTGCTGATATTTCATCATTACAAAATCCAACCTATACTTACCCATCACTTGGTATCAAAACCGTTCAGCTGATAGCTACTGATACCAGAGGTTGCAGGGATACAGTTACAAAAGCGATTACTATCATTGACAAACCACCCATCACACTTGCCTTTAAGGATACATTGATTTGTAAAAACGACAACCTAGTTTTACAGGCAAGTGGCAGTGGTATTTTCAGTTGGACACCGCTTATTAATATCATCAATCCCAATACTGCTACACCTACTGTTTCACCAGTAATCACCACTACCTACTTTGTCAAACTGGATGATAATGGTTGCCTTAACAAAGATTCTGTAAAAGTGAGAGTGGTAGATTTTGTAACACTTCAGGTGATGGGAGATACTATCATCTGCCGGAATGATACTATACAACTCCGGGCCATATCAGATGGATTGCAATATGCATGGACACCTGCTGCACAATTTATTGACCCAACAGTGCAAAACCCATTTGCATTTACTAATAACACATCTACCAATTACCAGGTAACTGCCATTATTGGTGGATGTACTGCCACCAAAAAAATTATTGTCACTACTGTTCCCTACCCTGCTGTAAATGCCGGAGAAGATTTTGCAATCTGCTACAATACATCCGGGCAACTGAATGGCTCTACAGATGGAAGTTCCTGGCGATGGTCACCTGCAAACCTTTTGAATAATGCTGCATTACTGAACCCGATAACCTATCCGCCACGTACAACAAATTATATCCTTTCTGCATTTGATACTAAAGGCTGCCCAAAACCCGGAAGAGATACTGTGAAAATAACGGTATATCCAAAAATGAATGTATCCGCCGGAAAAGATACGGCTGTGGTTATAAACCAGCCATTGCAATTAACTGCAACCGGCGGAGTAGCATATCGCTGGTCACCGCCAGACAATTTATCAGCTACCAATATTCCCAATCCTGTTGCATTGTTTACCAGCCTTACAGAAAATATCCGTTATAAAGCTGTTGTATTCAGTGATGAAGGTTGCAGAGATTCTGCTTTTATCAACGTGAAAATTTATAAAACCCGGCCCACAGTTTTTGTCCCAACAGCGTTTACACCAAACAATGACGGAAAGAATGATTTGCTACGGCCTATTGCAGTAGGTATAAAAAATATTGACTATTTCAACATATATAATCGCTGGGGGCAGCTACTTTTCTCTACCAGGATAAACGGGTATGGCTGGGATGGGAAAATTAACGGCCTGCCGCAAGCCACCGGTACATTTGTATGGATAGTAAAAGCCACCGACTACACCGGTGCTGCCTATTTCCAAAAAGGCGTATCTACACTGATACGTTAAGCTTCTATCTAAAGAAATTTTTATTCAACCAGTCCCGCTTTCAGCGGGAATCCGGTATATCTATGCAGCAAAATCAAAATACCTTTTAACAAATTATATCAAATACTAACATTAAAAATGTGAAGAACTTTTATTTCAGGAAAACAATCCTTAGCATGAAAATTGGTGATTAGATAAATAAAATTATTACTCATTATGCAGATGCATTTCAATAAAATAGTTCAGTTTTCCCGCCAGTTAAAAGCCGGCAACCGTCAACGGGAATTTAATTTCAAGAAGCTCAAGAATACCGGCGATGAACAATTTACTGTAAACGTAAGTGATGAACGGGGTGACCGCATTGTTTTTGCTATGAAAAAGGATGACGACAAATGGCATATAGCTCCTGCACAGTTACCTACATGGATAGTGCAAAGCGAGGCCAAACTACATGAAGTGATTATTGAAGAACTTGCCCAAACAAATTAGGCCCTTACCTTTTCAAATAGAACAGGCCCCTTCTGGTAAAGAGGCCTGTTACTACTATTCACAAGTTTATTATTTAAACTTCAGGTTTAGTGAAACGATATCGGAACTCATACCTGTAGTCCGGGTGTAATGCCCGTAACGCAATTCCAGCATATTCCAACGCTTCATACCAAACACCCCTTTAGGCGGCGCAATACGAAAACCAGCTCCATAAAAATTACTGCTGAACTTTGAAACATCATAGTTGCTGGTATAAAACTCCTTTGTTGCTGTATGTACTCTATAAGGTGCAAAATATTTTGCAGCAGTTTGGTTGTAATACCGGTAAAACGGACTGATGGAAAGAAATGGTGTAATCTTAATTGGAGTTTCTAAGTTGAATGTGTGTGCACTCAGTCCCCAGTCATCCTTATAATATCTATAATAGCTACGCAGAATTATTTTATCGCCAATGAAATAATTAGCCCGTAACCCTAGCGGTATTTTCATTCTTGTATCAGGTAAATTTTCCTGGTGTACTGAATTATCAGCAAAATACACCCGGTGAAAAGGGAGACTTAGATAACCCTGCTGATAAATAACATCAAGCAGGAAACCTATCTGCAACCGTTGATTAATAATTTGTGTGTAGGAGAATGAACCGCTGTATGAATTGCGGGAAGTTTTTGGATAGTTCTGGTATTCATCATCTCTGACAGGGCTACCTGGCGGACGAAGTTCTACAGGTAAAATCAAACTTACTTTGTCCAGGTAAGCCTGTGCCTTTGCGGTAAACTCCCCGCTGCGATTATTTGTTTTCTTAGAAAAATTGACATTGACACCTATAGATTGATAATCATATTCAGAAGATAATGCAATGCCTGCCCCAATAGTGGTTCCTTTTTTCTCATTCTCCCTTGTCCAGTTGATGGAAGGATAAATTCTTGTATCAGCTGAAGAAGCAGAAGAATTATTTTTCAAATCAACCCTGTCTGATGATGCAGAAGTGTAATGGTCAATGCCTACTTCAATGTCTATGCTTTGCTTCCTGTCCTTTTTATCCCATTTATATAACTTGACATCAATCACATTCGCAATGTCCGTCAGTTTTTCCGTACCAATACCACCGGTAACGGCAGAATTATTTCCGTCCTGTTTATAATAACTGGATACAAGATTGGCTTCTTCGAAAGTGAGTTTACGGCTTTTATAAGTTGTATCCGCAGGTGTTTTTTGTCCAAACCCTGCAAACATGAAAACATAAAGTCCTACAACTGTTAAACAGATTTTTTTCATACCAATAAATAATGTGTGGTAAAAAATTAATTACAACCGCAACCGCCGCCGCCTTTGCCGCCATTGGCACCGGAAGCACCTTCACGATAGGTGTGAAAACTGATTTCTGTTTTCTCAATTTTGCGGGGACTAAGCACCATTTCAGAATCATTCAGGCGACTTTTCTGGTACTCTTTTACAGTGGTGCAGGAGCCCACCGTAAAAGCAATGACTACAAAAGCCATTGACAGATTTTTAAATCGGAGTTTACTCATTTTAAGTTGATGTTTTTGGATGTGTGTATTGTATCGTTGTCATCGATGATGATGCAGCCAATTCCTTTCATTTGATTAACAAGGTCAAGACCAACTTTGATGCCCATTATCATCACCGGTGTCGCCATTGCATCTGCCACTTCCGCATTAGTACAAATAATCGTTACACTTTTTATTCCGGTTACGGGCATTCCCGTTTTGGGGTCAATCGTGTGGGAATATTTCTTCCCATCAATCATTACAAATTTTTCGTAGTTACCAGAAGTAGCAACTGCCATATCAGTAATATCAAGAGAAGAGAATTGATTGCGGACGGCATTGGGGTCAGCAATACCAATCGTCCATGCTTTACCATCAGGTTGACAGCCCCAGGCAATCAAATCACCAGCAGCGTTTACAATTCCACTCTTTACCCCATTTTCCTGCAATATTATTTTTGCTCTTTCTGCTGCATAGCCTTTGCCGATACCACCAAAACCTATTCGCATACCTTTCTCTGACAGGAATACTGTACATTTCTTTTCATCCAGTAGTACATTTCGGTAATTAATTAACCTGACAAGTTTTTTAGCTGCGGCAGCATCAGGAAGTGCTGTCATAGTCTTATCAAAATTCCATAGGCTTTTATCAATGGAACCATAGGTTATATCAAAAGCCCCTTGTGTAATTTCTGAAATACGTTTTGACCGCTGAATAATATCAAATACTTCCCGGTCAACTTTTACCGGAGCAATACCGGCATTATTATTTATAAGATTCGTCTGACTGTTGTCATTGAAAGTGGTGAGGAGTTTTTCAATACGCTGTATTTCTTCAACCGCTTTTTCTATACGATTCGCTGCAAAATCTTCGTCATCACTTTCGAGGTTTGGATCTGACTGGTTTGGGTTTTGGCTTTTTCTAA
>JANMFO010000423.1:0-2661 GCA_031374245.1 Chitinophagaceae bacterium
GTAGATCAAGCCAGACCGGCATCATTCGACGATGTCTCCCTGGCTTAGATACTTGGCCATCACCACCGTACCGAGAAATCCGAGCAGCGCAATCACTAACGCAGCTTCAAAAAAGACCGACGTGTTGAACACGATGCCGAGCAGCACCGTCAGGGCCAGTGCATTAATGTACGCCGTATCCAGCGCCAAAATCCGATCCTCGGTATTGGGGCCGCGAATGAGTCGGTAAAGGTTCAGGGCGATGGCAATGGCGAACGCCGTGGTGGCGAACATGGCCGCGTATAGCGTGAATGTGGAACAGGTGCTCCCGTAGCATCTTTAACCCTGTCAGTTCCTGAGCTTTTTGAGTTGGAAATGAAAAGCACAGAAAGCAGGCATAATGCAGCTATCACACCAGCAAATATCCAAGTGCCTTTTTCAAGCACATCGGTTGTTTGATTTACACCCATAAACTGGTTACTGAAACCGGCCACATTACCAGCCAGTCCACCACCTTTGGGGTTTTGTACCAAAACGATAAAACCTAATACCACAGAAGCCAGCACAATCAGTACAATAAATAAAATAGTCATGTCTAATTTGTTTTCTTTAAATCTTCGATTTTCGCTGCAAAATAAGCACTTTTAGGGGGATCAAGCAAACTTAATTTGCTGTATATCTCAATGGCTTTTGCTTTATTTCCTTGTTTTTCCCAAACCTCTGCCATGGCCTCTGTCAGCACTTCCCTGTTCTCTAAGGAATGTTCTGCCAATTGATCTACTTTTTGCTCTGTGACAGCATTTACATTTTTAGCTATTTCTGAAACAGGTAACCGCTTCATTATTTTCAGCCAGTCGGTAAAGCTTTTCAAATTTTGCCCGAATTTATCTTTGGGTTTATCTTCTTCCTTGAATTTTATACCCTGAGATGCGAAATAATCTACCGTATAAAACGGTTCAAATGTGAGCTCTGCTTTGGCAGGGTCAATGGCTTCAATTTTTAATGCTGGTATATTGAAGGGCAGTTCTTCTGTACCGGCAGTAATCTCTGTCTTTTGCTCAATTGTCTCAACTTGTTCAATTATCGGAGCCGCCATTGAAAGAACTGGTTCCGGTTTGATTTCTTCTGCAATCACATTATTACTTACGGGTAGTTCTACGGGTTCAAAAACAGCCGTTACCGGAATATTTATCTCTTCTGCAATCACTGGCTCTATCTTTTCTTCTTTTTCCTTAACAGGTTCAGGTTGCTCCGGTAGTATGATTTTTGCATTGCCGGTTTCATTCAGCAGTGCTTCCACCCACAGTGGGTTATGAAAAAATAAATATGTTTTTTGCAATTGCTCGTTGTATTGTTCTGCATTCTCAGCTTTCATTTTTTTTGCCAGCAATAATTGTGCAGCGCCAAAATATGGATGTCTTTCAGCGTATTGCTGTAATTCCTGTATGCTGCATTGATCAATGGAGTCCTTTTGCAGAAGCGATTTTACCAGCTGGTTTATCCGAACATTCATAAGTACAAGTTAAGAGGAATATGGCAGCTAAAATAGTTTTTGATTGGGGCTTCTGCAAATTTACCAGTTGGAAAAAAGTTTATTAAAAATTTCATCAGTAAGTGTCCTTACCATTTCATCGCCCAACGAAGCTTCTGCCTGCTGAAAGGATTGAGTGCCCTTAAATTCAAAACTCCGGGAAACGTCATATTCCTTTTTATCATCCGCCTTACGATCATTAAGAATAATATGTATCGAAACAGTAAGCCTGTTGTTGGCTACCTGCTGGCCGGAAATGGCGGAAGTGCTGAAACGATAATCTGTAACAAAGCCGCTGATATCCCAGTCTGCATTATCACTTTTTGTTTGCGAAAGCCTTGTTTGGCTGATAACCTTCTGGCGCAACTTATCAGTAAGTTTTTGGCTCAGTTGAGGGTTGATGTATTGAGCTTTATTTTCAATATAATTTATTTTTATCGTTTTTATACTGTCAGGAATAACACCGGCTTCGTTGAACTTATAAATGTTGCAACTGGTAAGGGACGGTACAAGGAACAAGGCACAGGTCACAAGGAATACAACTGCCAGTCCAAGAAATTCTTTCTTCATTGTACCTTGTATCTTGTACCTTTTTTTAAAGTTATTCTTCAATGTCATACTCTTTCAGTTTTCTGTATAAAGTTCTTTCGCTGATACCTAAATCAAGAGCAGCATCTTTTCTTTTACTCCTGTGCTTTTTTAATGCCTTAATGATAAGCTCTTTTTCTTTGTCCATGATGTTCAGACTTTCTTCCACTTCCACATGTTCATGAATATCATTGTTCATAATAACAGGTTGTGCAGATGGCATAGCCTGTTGAACTCCTGTGCTTCCATTTCCTATTGCCATAGAAGTTGCTGATTGCATTATCTCATTATTCTTCAGTTCTTTTAACTCATTAATAAAAGCCTGGTTTTGCGTTACCATATTCGGATTCTGCAATACATCCAGGAACATTCTTTTCAATTCTGTCACATCTTTCTTCATGTCAAAGAAAAGCTTGTACAGGATTTCCCTTTCATTGGCAAATTCAGGGCTGTTTCCATGGGCTGAAGCCAATATCGGCAACCTGTTACTCGAATAAGGCTGTAAAAACTTACTCAATTCCTTTGCTGTAATATTTTTATCAGTACTCAGTACTGAAATCTGC
>JANMFO010000443.1:0-3397 GCA_031374245.1 Chitinophagaceae bacterium
GAAAGATTTCTACTTTTATATATGATCTTGGCTCGGAATGGAAGGCAATAACAGGGTTGCCTTCTGTATTTGCTGCATGGGTAAGCACAAAGAAACTGCCTGATGATTTTATTCACTTATTCAATGAAGCCAATGCAATGGGCTTGCAGCATATTGATGAAATTGTATGCAGTGAAACATTTGATTTATACGATTTGAAAAAATATTATACACTCCATCTCAGTTACCTGCTGGATGATCGGAAACGGAAAGGAATGGAGCAATTTTTACAGGTTATCAGCACCCAATAGCCCTCTTTATCCGGCAAATTTTCTTTACCAGACGGAAGGTTAAATAAATTATTTTTGCGCCACATCATTACAAAGCTTTTATGAAGGTAGTATTGTTTGCCGGGGGGCTTGGTACCCGTATTTCGGAAGAAACAGATGCCCGTCCCAAGCCAATGGTTGAAATTGGTGGTAAGCCTGTATTGTGGCATATAATGAAAATATACAGCCACTATGGTTTCAATGAGTTTATTGTCTGCCTTGGCTATAAAGGATATATAATAAAGGAATACTTCATGAACTATTTTCTGCATAATTCCGATATCACCATCGATTTAAAAAATAATACTACTGAAATTCATGGAAGCAATACTGAGTCGTTCAAAGTAACATTAGTAGAAACAGGATTAACTACAAAAACAGCCGGGAGATTAAAGCAGGTACAGAAGTATGTGGGCAATGAAGATTTTATGCTTACCTATGGCGATGGGGTAGGCGACGTAGATATAAAATCATTACTGGCTTTTCATAAAGCAAATAATAAAATAGCAACCGTTACAGCAGTGCAGATGGATGCACGGTTTGGCGGAATGGATTTGGCAGATAATGGTGATGTGGTTTCATTCCGGGAAAAAGCAAAAGATGAAAGTAAATGGATCAACGGTGGCTTTTTTGTGCTGAAGCCTGAAGTGTTCAATTACCTGGAAGGTGATATGAATAATATGATGTGGGAAGATGAACCACTGGAAAAATTAACCAATGATAACCAACTGGCTGCTTACCGGCATAAAGGCTTCTGGAAACCAATGGATGCATTGCGTGATAAACTGGAACTGGAATCTCTCTGGCAAACGAACAAGGCTAAATGGAAAATATGGTAATGCAGCAGCAATTTCTTTCATATTATAAGGGTAAAAAGGTTTTTGTAACTGGTCACACAGGTTTTAAAGGAGCCTGGTTGATGGCTTGTCTTCACCTTGCTGGTGCAGCAACAAAAGGATATGCACTGGCACCGGAATATGAAAATGGTTTGTTTAGTTTGTTAGCTCCTATGCAAACAGGAGAAAGCGTTATTGCAGATATCAGGGATAAAGAACGGTTGCAAAATGAAATCATTTCTTTTCAACCAGACTTTATTTTTCACCTGGCAGCGCAACCTCTTGTACGGCGATCGTATGAAATTCCTGCTGAAACATTTGAGGTAAATGCAGTTGGTACAGCGAATGTATTAGAGGCAGTTAATAAATTGACAGCTAAATGTACTGTTGTAGTTATAACAACAGACAAAGTGTATGAAAACAAGGAACAGGATATTTTATATAATGAAGATGATGTGTTAGGCGGATATGATCCGTACAGTGCCAGTAAAGCCTGTACAGAATTAGTGGTAAGTTCATTTCGTAATTCATTTTTCAATACAAAAAGATACGACCAGCACCAAAAAGCCATAACAAGTGCCCGTGCCGGTAATGTAATTGGTGGCGGCGACTGGAGCAGCGACAGGATTATACCTGATATTGTCCGTTCCCTGCAAAAGAAAGAAAGTATTGATGTAAGAAACCCCAATGCGGTAAGACCATGGCAGCATGTGCTGGAGCCACTTTCCGGGTATTTACAAGTGGGGGTTCTTTTGGATAAAGATCCTCTTCATTTTTCAAAACCTTACAATTTCGGACCACTACCAACTGATCACTTAACAGTAAGGCAATTGGTGGAAACAGCTATTGAAAGCTGGGGTAGTGGCAACTGGACAGATTCATCTGATCCTAATCAGCTGCATGAAGCTGGTTTATTAAAACTGGATATCAGCCGTGCAATGAATGAATTGAAGTGGATTCCTAAACTTTCAGCAAAGCAAGCTATTTCATGGACAATTGACTGGTATAAACAATCAAAGGATAAGCAAGTCGATTTTACGTTTCAGCAAATCAAAGACTATTTTTCTTTATGATTTTTACCCCCACCTTACTTGCCGGCAGTTATGTTATCGATCTGGAACCCAGGTCAGATGAAAGGGGATGGTTTGCCCGCTATTATTGCAAAGAGGAGTTTCATAAAATTGGACACACAAAAGAATGGGTGCAGATGAATCATTCTGTTACCAATAAAAAGGGTTCTATCAGAGGAATGCATTTCCAGGTGCATCCGTACAAAGAAATTAAAATGCTGCGGTGTATTGCCGGATCGGTGTATGATGTAATTATAGATCTCCGAAAGGATTCTGATACGTTTTTGCAATGGACAGGAGTAGAATTGTCAGCCACGAATAAAAAGATGTTATATATACCTGAAGGGTTTGCTCATGGCTTTCAGTGCCTGGAAGATAATTGTGAATTAATATATCATCATTCAGCGTTTTATCAACCCGGTGCAGAAGCAGGGATACGATACAATGATCCGTTAATAAATATTGAATGGCCTTTGCCACTCACCATCATTTCACCAAGAGATGAGGAGCATCACTTTCTCAACGAAAACTTCAAAGGAATTTAAAATATGCAATGCAGATTTTGTAAAACAGAACTTGAACATGTATTTATCGACCTGATAAATTCACCAGCTTCTAATTCTTTTTTAACGAAAGAACAATTGAACGAGCCGGAAACATTTTACCCTCTGAAAGTATATACCTGTCATCACTGTTTTCTTGTGCAGGTAGATGAGTATAAAAAGTCGGATGCCATCTTCGATAGTAACTATGCTTATTTTTCATCGTACAGTACAAGCTGGCTGGCACATGCTAAAAAGTACACCGATATGATGGTGGAAAGGTTTGGCTTTAATGAAACATCACAGGTAATTGAAATAGCCAGTAATGATGGTTACCTGTTACAATACTTTAAAGAAAAAAATATCCCGGTAATGGGTATTGAGCCTACTGCCAATACTGCTGAAGTTGCAGTGGGCAAGGGTATTAAAACCATTGTTGAATTTTTTGGTGTAGAGCTGGCAGACAGGCTCGCCAATCATTGGGAAGTAAAAGCAGATTTATTATTAGGCAATAATGTACTGGCACATGTGCCTGATATTGTAGATTTCGTTGGTGGTATGAAAATAATTCTGGCTGATAACGGTGTTATCACCATGGAATTTCCACACCTGATGCAACTGGTGGATAATAACCAGTTTGA
>JANMFO010000243.1:0-4202 GCA_031374245.1 Chitinophagaceae bacterium
CGATAGGATCTGTACGCATCAATTGGGTTTGTTGCATTGGCTCCAACCGTTAATGCCGGATGTGAAATAATAAGATAATTTCCCTGATTTGCCGGCAAAGCATAATTGATAAAATTTCTTTGCTGCAATGATGTTACATCCATGGGGAAAGATGGATTTTGAGTTACCAAAATCATCTTTCTTGAAGTTGCAGATGCCTGCAAAGCAACTTTTACAAGCGGTGGGCTACTAATATCGCAAACATATCTTTTCCCGTTGGTAAAATCATACAAAACCGGGCTTACTGTACCATAATTGAATCCGGATATTTCAAGATAATTGCCGGCAGCATTTGCAGGTAATTCAAACATAAAATTATCTGTACCACCAAAATTAAATTGACGGGCATACACCAGCTCTGTTTGTGCTATTGCTATTCTGTCGCTGGGTGTAAGACAGCGGTTTACTACTTGTATGGTAGCAGTACCGCTATTAATATCAGCTACGGTTAATGGGGCATTTATTCTTACATAATCAAAAAAATCCATCGTTTGTAAAGCAACCTGGGTACTATTTACCTTAAGTTCAACCTGCCGTGGGTTTTGTCCATTACCTGTCACATTTACTTTTAAACTGGGATTAGGTGCATCAATGCCTGTATATGGATTCAGGTTTGCAAACGTTTCTGTCCTGTTACCACCTGTTCCTATATCACTGGAGGTCCAGCCTTCCCCGGAATCAAATGCAGATGAATAAACATTGGAACCAACTACAGCTGCAAAACCGAGGTTAATTTTATTTCTGTAATAAATTCCCATTGTATGCATAAAATAAGGCTCAACAGGAAGTGCCGTTGGCAAACTGTTGGAAGCAGGTACCAGCCTCAGGTTATTGGCAATAACAGGATTTATCGTAAGAAAAAATGATGCAGTATCTGTCTCAAGACTATACTTATCATTTAATTGGTAATCTGCAACCCGGTATAAAGCTTTATCTGGCTTTCCATCGTTTCTCTCTCCCCAAAATTCGATATAATCACTACCGCCCATCACACCTGTTTGTACAGTTGTGTATACAGGAACCTGCTGCCCATTTCTCCAAAGCTGGAATTGTTCTGCAGGGATACTACCAATACCAATTGCAGCCAATGTTGGTTGCTTGATGCGGTATAAACCAGTAGCGCCTACTTTGAATTTATAATAGGTTTTGCTATAATCTATCCACTCATTATTATAGGCTTGCGACTGTGCAAACAAGCTTACGATAAGCAATAATGGAAGTAAAAATTTTTTCATTGAATAAGCTTTATCAGGTACAGTTCTATTGGTTATTTTTATTTGCAACTAAATTTAATCGTAATGAAAACACATGGGTAAACAATGGGTTCGATTGATTGGCCAGGTTCGTAAAGGCATAATCAATAGTTACATTAGACATACGAAAACCTGCTCCTCCGCCTGGCTGATAAATCCAGACTTTTTTCTGATTTAATGTATCACCATCTGCCAAGGCCCTTTGAAAATTATTAATACCGGCACGGAGATAAAACACATTGTTGACATTTAGTTCCAGTCCCATCTTTGGGTCGGCACTAAATCCTGATGTACTGATTATAGTGTTACGCTGACCATCAAACGTAAAATCAATATTAGCTTCTGCGAGTAAACTTGTTTTTTTACTTAACTGAAATTGGTGGCCTACCCCCAGTACCAACCTTGGTGCTGTAAGCTCTGTTGACTTAACGGGTATTTCATTTTTGGTGAGGTATAAAACTTCTTTTTCTCTTTCCGTGAAAGTAAAAGACCATGCATTGAACGTAGTAGTAATATCTCTGGCCGCAACACCAAAACGCCAATTTTTTGCTTTAATCTGTAAGCCAGCATCCAAACCAAAACCCCATGCTTTTGCAAATTTGCCCACACTGCGGTGTATGACTTTTGCATTCAAACCGAAGTTAATATTCTTCTTTTCACTCTCTTTTAGTTTTTGTGCAAATGAAAAAATGAACGCATAATCAGCAGAAGAAAAAGCCTGAATATTATTATAATTTAAAGACCCATCAGGTTCTACCAGGAACAGCGTATTCATAATATCATCAACAGCAAAACGCAAACCTGTAACACCGATTGTTCGTTTATTATTAGCAGAAGGAAAAGCCACACTGGCATAATCATATTTGCCAATGCCCGCAAAATATTCTGCATGCATCAGGTTTACCTGGGGGAAATCTTTAACCCCAACAAGACCGGCTGGATTCCAGTAACCTGCTGTTCCATCATCAACAGATGCAACCTGGGCACTACCCATTGCAAGGCCACGGGCACCTGCACCAATGTTTAAAAATTCATTAGAGTATTTTCTAAATTGAGCAGAGGCTGTAAAAAAAAATAAAGAAAACAGCAGGGTGAGGTGTAAGCGGTTCGTTTTCATTCATAGAATTTTCTAATAAGCAATAGGATTACACATGCTTTCATAAATACGGGATGGTTGTAAAATTAGTCTTTAGGCCTGTAAAATCATAGGTTTGTGGAGCAAAAAGACTAGCTATTGAAAACGAATTGGTTAGAAAAATATTGCATCAGAAGGCAGTCAAGCTCATTCTGCCTTACTTTTGCTGCAAATCAGTGATTTAGAAATGAATTTAATAGAAGAATTACGATGGCGGGGAATGGTTCAGGACATTATGCCCGGAACGGAAGAACAGTTGAAAAAAGAAATGACTTCTGCCTATATCGGCTTCGACCCTACTGCCGACAGCCTTCATATTGGCAGCCTTGTTCCTATTTTATTGCTGGTTCATTTACAAAAAGCAGGACATAAACCTTATGCATTGGTTGGCGGCGCTACCGGAATGGTTGGCGACCCGAGCGGAAAAAACGAAGAAAGAAACCTGCTTAGCGAAGAAGTACTAAAGCTTAACCAGGAAGGAGTAAAAAAACAATTGATGCAGTATCTTGATTTCAATCCTTCGTTAAAGAATGCTGCCGAGATGGTGAATAACTATGACTGGTTCAAAAATTTCACCTTCCTCAACTTCATCCGGGATGTAGGCAAACATATCACCGTGAATTACATGATGAGTAAGGACAGTGTGAAGAAAAGATTGGAAGGTGAAACAGGAATGAGCTTTACAGAATTTACTTATCAACTGGTGCAGGGGTATGATTTTTACTGGCTCTACCAAAATAAAAATTGCAAACTGCAAATGGGCGGTAGCGACCAATGGGGAAATATTGTTACCGGAACAGAACTGATAAGAAGAAAAGCCGGCGGTGAAGCATTTGCTTTTACTTGTCCATTAATTACCAAAGCAGATGGCGGCAAGTTTGGCAAAACAGAAAGTGGTAATGTGTGGTTAGATGCTAACAGAACTTCACCTTACCAGTTTTACCAGTTCTGGTTGAATGCCAGTGATACAGATGCAGAAAAATGGATAAAGATTTTCACCTTCCTTTCAAAGGATGCTATTGACATGCTGATACATGAACATAAAATGAATCCATCTGCGAGGGTTTTACAAAAAACACTGGCACAGGAAATAACCACATTCGTTCATGGTAAAGAAGAGTATGAAAAAGCGATTGAAACAACACAAAAACTATTTGCGAATCAAAGTGCTGCTGCAGAAAGCCTGAGTGTAGAAGATTTAGAAGGAATGGAAGGGGTAGTGAAAATTGATTTTGCGAAAGATAAAATTGCTGCTGGCGTTGACGTAGTTTCCTTCTTGGCCGACACAACTATTTTCCCGAGTAAAGGAGAAGCAAGGAAAGCAATACAGGGTGGTGGTGTAAGTATCAACAGAAAAAAAATTGATGGTATCAACTTCAAAATAGAAACCAGCCTCTTATTACACAGCAAATATTTGCTGGTGCAGAAAGGAAAGAAAAATTACTACCTGGTAAAAGTTGACTAATTATATTAAAAAGATTGAAGAAAGTTTACTTCATCAGCGGCCTTGGTGCAGATAAAAGAGCATTTTCATTTCTTGATTTATCGTTTTGCGACCCCATTTTTATTGAATGGATAAAACCATTGAAGAACGAATCTCTTCAGGGATATGCATTACGACTTAAAGAGCAAATAAAAGAACCGGGTGCTATTATCGTTGGCGTTTCTTTTGGTGGAATGCTTGCCACGGAAATTGCAAAAACTGACTTCGCTGCGAAAGTTATTATCATCTCAAGCAATAAAATTAAAAAAGAGTTTCCTAAAATTTTCCTGAC
>JANMFO010000030.1:0-5492 GCA_031374245.1 Chitinophagaceae bacterium
CCGAGAAAATCAGATAAGGGAAATAGCAATAGGAACTAACTTTATCTTCACTAAATTCACCTATGCGCCAACTTGCTGCAATTATGTTTTCGGATATGTCTGGTTATACTGCTCTTATGCAGCAAAACGAACAATTAGCAAAAGTCAAGCATCGAAGACTGAAAGAAGTTTTGGAAGCTTCTGTTTCTGTTCATCAGGGAAAAATTCTTCAATACTATGGTGATGGTGCTTTAAGCATTTTTAACAGTGCTATTGACGGAGTTAACTGCGCAATTGAAATACAACAAACATTGCAACAGGAACCCAGAGTAGATCTGCGGATAGGTATCCATACAGGAGATATTTCAATAGAAAATGAAACTATTTATGGTGATGGGGTGAACCTTGCATCAAGAATTGAATCCATTGCTGTTCCCGGTTCAATTTTTATTTCAGAAAAAGTATTTGATGAAATTAAAAACCAGGAAAACCTTACAGCCCGTGAAATGGGTTACTTTGAATTTAAGAATGTAAAAAGCCCTGTCCGCATATTTGCAATAAATAACAAAGGCCTTGTTGTTCCTGCCCGTGATGAACTAAAAGGAAAAACCAAACAGCCCACTAATCGTCTTGCTGTGCTGCCTTTTGTAAACATGAGTGCCGATCCTGAAAATGAATACTTCAGTGACGGTATTACAGAAGAACTACTGAATGCATTTACTAAAGTGGATGGCCTGCAGGTAACCTCCAGAACCTCGGCTTTTGCTTTCAAAGGAAAGAGTACAGATATACGGGATATTGGCATACAGCTAAACGTAGACAGAATACTGGAAGGAAGTGTACGCAGAGCCGGAAACCGTGTACGCATTTCGGCGCAATTAATAAACGCAGCAGACGGATATCATATCTGGAGTGAAAATTACGACCGTGACCTTACTGATATATTTGAAGTGCAGGATGAGATCAGTAGTATTATAGCTAATAAGTGCCGTGAGAATTTGACGGCGAAAAAGCAGGAGGAAAAATTGGTAAAAGTGCCCACTCAAAATATTGAGGCCTATACACTGTTTTTGCAAGGCCTGCATTTTCATAATAAGATAACACCAAAGAATACCAAAAAAGCTATAGAGTATTTTGAAAAAGCAATAACACTTGAACCGGATTATGCCCATGCTTACGCCATGGCTGCAACAGGTTATGCTTCCTTAGGGGCTACAGGACAAATGCTTCCCGATAAAGCTTTTGAAGTGGTGCATAGATATAGTGATAAAGCAATACAATTAGATGGAACACTGGCAGCAGCATATTCGGCAAAAGGCGCCGCCTTTTTGCTTTATGACTGGAACTGGAATGAAGCTTACTGCTTTTTTGCAAAAGCCTTGAAACTTAATCCGGCAACAACAGAAGTTCACCAGTTGCTTTCTTTATATTACTTGAGTACTGGCCGCCAGCAGAGTGCAGTTGAAATAATGGAGAAAGCATTGGAGATTGATCCTATATCACCAATTGTCAACCAATACCTTTCACATGCCTACCTCTGTGCAGGCAGAACCGATGAGGCATTACAACAAATAGATCGTTTACTTGAACTCTATCCAGATATGCGGGCAGCCATGGAGTCAAAAGGATGGTGCATTGGACTTAAGGGCGACTGGGAAAAAGCAAAAGAAATATTTCTACAAATTCACCTTATGATAAAGAATCCGTTAAAAGGCCTTGCACCTTTGGGTTGTGCCTATGCCAAGTTGGGCGAAACGGAAAAGGCAATGGAATGTATCAGAAAGATAGAGCAAAGACAGGTGGAAGAACCGGAGAGTGTACTGGATATAGACCTGGCCATGATTTGGTGGTCGTTGAAAGAAAAGGACAAAGCTATATTTCATTTATTTCAATGTGTTGAGAAAAAAATGGGAGTTGTAGCCATTCTTATTGATCACCCAATGTACAATGGCTTGTCTGAAGACCCACGGTATCAACTATTAAAAGAGAAGCTGAAACTTGTTGAATACACTTAATCTAATAACCGGGCTTCCCCGTTCTCCATATTGTTCCGCTCCGGAAGGTGTTCTCCGCCCCGGCAGATGTTCCCCAAAAAATAACACGCCGTGGTTGGTGTTTTCTTCCACCAACCACATACATTGTAAGACTCCCCTTTTGTAATCGAAATTCACTACATACCAATGGTTGGAGAAAATATAAACACCACCCATGGCTTAAAAAGTAGTTCGTATGACCAATTACTGCATAATATGATTTTATTCCCTGCCGAGTTTTACATCTTTATAGTTTCTCAGCCGTGTCTCACAGCCCGGCCTTGTGTGTAGAGTGGACTCGGCGTTAATCTCTACTGCAACTCCGCAGTACGGCGATGCCTGTCCCGATGACAATCGGGATGCCACAAAACCAACACACAAAGCCATCCGACACTCGCCTGGGAAGTAACTTAAAATTTTGATTTAAGCCATTCAAATACTGTATTTTCCAATACAAAATCCTTTGACTTATTTGTGAGTGAATGATCAGCACCGGGGATCTGCACAACTTTATAATCCTTACCTGCGTTTATTAATTCATTCAAACGCTGTACACTCAAATGAACCGGGCAAAACCTATCCAGTTCAGCATCACCATACAACCATAAAACCGGTATCGCCAATTCTTTCAGGTAAGTTACCGGGTTAAAATCCAGTATTGTTTTATACCATTGCCGGTACTTCGAGTTAACAGGCGTAGGTTCATCAGAAAGATATACCCGTTTAAACCATTTTGAATTTTTGTACAAGTCCCACATTTTTTGAAACTCATCCATTTTTTCACCGCTGCGACTTACCTCCTGGTCAACAAAATGCATTTTTTCAACTTCATCTATTTCGGTTGCTAAAAATCCTTCGTTTTTCAGCCTTGCACTTCTTTCAAACAGATTATCTTCTCCGGGAGTGGATACAGAACCAGATATGATAATCATAAAAGAAATATTTTTATTCAAACTTGCCAGGAGTGGTGCCACCCACCCACTCTGGCTGGCGGCTACCAACCCGATTTTGGCCGGGTTTATTTCTGGTCTTTTTGCCAGCATATCAACCGCAGCACCGGCATCCATGGCCAACGTATCAAATGAATAGTATTGATAAAAATTTTTATTCCCTTCTGATTTGCCCACACCTCTTTTATCATATATAAATGCTGCTATTCCATTCTTAGCAAATTCTTTAGCCCTTGATTTGGAGTTTGATCTTTCTTCAGCTCCGGAACCATGCATAAATATGACGACAGGAAACGGACCAGTCCCTTTTGGTTGCATTAAAGTGCCTGACAAGGATACACCTCTACTTGTAAAATTGATTTCTTCCTGAGCTGATGCGATAAAATTAAAAGGCAAAAACAATACAATGCAAAAAATAAATTTATTGATAACCTGATTTTGTCTACTTACACACATTGTTCATTTTTAAAAAAAGGAAATACAACTAAAATTGCTGAGTTAAGGTATTGATTATAGAAATATATTTTTCTGAAATTTTATAAGTGGTAATACCAATCCTTCTTCCCTGCGAGTCTTCCTTCCTTATATTTCCGCCCCGGCAGGTGTTCTGCAAAAAATAACACGCCATGGTTGGTGTTTTCTTCCACCAACCACATAAATTATAAGACTCCACTTTTGTATCCGAAATTCACTACAAAACAATGGTTGGGTCAACTACAAACACCAACCATGGCGTAAAAAAATAACAGTTTGTAGTTGGTGTAATAGAACATTTTAGTCAAATTCAGGCAAGGAATTTGTATCTATTCAAATATGAACAAACTATATCACAAATCGGAACGTCTTTTTGAAAAATTTGTCGATGCAGCTTTAAGAGCATTCGGCAGCTCTGTTACTTTTATTTTAGCCTTTATCCTGGTAATCATTTACCTCGTCTCCTCTCCGTTTGCAAGCCAATCATTTCACAATAGTATTTATGATATCATTCTATGCATTACTTTTTTAGGTTTCTTCATTATCCAGAAATCATTTAACAAATATAGCAGGGGAATGAATTTAAAAGTGAATGAACTCGTTTCTTCAAATGATCTTGCCAGTAACCGCATGGTAAACATTGAAACAAAAACCGAAGTAGAAATGCAGGAACTTGAAAAACATTACACCATGATTGCAGACGAATCAGCCAAAAGTGGTGAATTGCAAACCACCAAATCTATCGAGCAAATATTAGATCGGCAAAATGAAGATGCCGAAAAAAATGAAAACAAATCGGTTACTACAGACAAAAACATGGAGTAAAATAAATACTTTTTGGCCTTGTTGGTTTAGCCAAAGAAAGTATCACGCCGTTGCTGTGTGTTGTGTGCTGGCATAGCAGCCCGTTGTCCGTAGTGTTTCTTTCCTGCCGAGTCTTCCAACTTTATAGTTTCGTAGCCGATGCCGAAATAATGAGGATGCCACAACATGTCCCGCCACTTGCGAAAGGCTTAAAATGTTTCATCTGCGGCCACTGGGGGCAGGCCAGATTACTCTTGTCCAGGAATTCTCAAACAATATTCTGCAAGGATTGTTAGATTAAAAATCAGTGTAATGAAAATGCTAACCCTGTTATTACCGGTATTGTTGTTTTTCCCTGAAAAATCCTATAAAATAGAATTCGGAAAGTCAGCAGGCAGAACCAATAATTGGGTAATCCTTAGCGACAATGTAATGGGTGGAGTGTCTGAAGCACTAATTGAGTATGGCAGTTCCTCTGTTATTCTTACCGGAAGCGTTTCCCTGAAAAACCGGGGTGGGTTTGTTTCGCTAAAATCTAATTTCGGAAAACTTGATCTGTCTTCCTATAAAACAGTGAAAATCACATTCAGATCTACCCTTCAAAAATATGCCTTTACAATGGAGAATAGCCGGCGATGGTATGAGCCTGCGTATAAACATGAATTCAGCGCCAAAGAAATTAATAAATGGGAAACCGTTTCCCTGGAACTGAATAGTTTTGAAGAAGAAGTGATTGGTCAACCAACCGGTAATAAAGCAGATAAATCAATAACAGAAAGTATACTCAGAATCGGAATTTCAACTAATGAAAAAAAGGAAGGTCCGTTCCAAATCGAAATTGAATCAATAGAATTCATATAAACAAGGTATAAATTTTCTTCCCCATTGTACGTAGTGTTCCAAAAAATAAAAAATGCTGAATGGTTGTGGTTAGTTTGCAACTGACCATCAGCCTCAATGAGGCTGTAAATATATTTTCAGTCCATCGTTGCAATATTTATCCCGTACCAAGGGTCGGGACGATGGACAACCCTTCAACTTTTTATTTATTAGTGAGCGGTATTTTGTAGGCAAACTAAAGAAAACGGGTTTTTATAGTTAACTTCAGTCCTATATTTCCGATTGAGCAGTGATTCCTGGCTGCTCGAACAATGAATTTTCCACCTGCCGCAATATTTGCTTGTTAACTGCGATTGTAAAGAGACACTCAGCCTAGAAACAAATAACAAAAGCTTATGAATGAATGGATAGA
>JANMFO010000049.1:0-22258 GCA_031374245.1 Chitinophagaceae bacterium
CTACCTATCTGGAGTTTAAGCAGGAACAATTGGAGAAAATGTTTCGGAGCTAGCGGCCTCCCCAAACCCCTCCGAAGGAGGGGCTTAAGACCCCCGATAGTTTTTATATACTTTACAGCATTCCAGCTTTGATATTCAATAAACGACTTCTATATTTTCAGACTCTAAGAACCTTCCTTCGGAGGGTAGGGAGGCTTAGTATTTATTCCTCACCCCTTGCAAAAATTTCTCCACCGCCCTTCTCACTTCTGTTGCAGCAGCCTGGTGATTATTAACGAGTGTAGAAAAAATAAGCAGCTTTCCTTTTTTAGTATATAAAAAACCACTGAAAGCGACTACACCAGAAAGTGTTCCTGTTTTGCCATAAATATATCCGCTATCGGCTTTGTAATAACTGCTGATAGTTCCTTCACCCCCGGTAGGCAAAATAACTTTGAGGCGGTCTATACCAAATTCATTTTTCATTTTATTGAGAATAGCAACAAAGTCCTGCGGAGTAAATAAATTATACCGGCTAAGACCGGAGCCGTCTACCCATCTTGGTTTTTGCGGCAAGTCGTTGAAATCTGTTTTTAATAAAGTGTCAATAATTTTTTCATCATTCATTACACCCAATCTTTCATTGCTGACCATTAATAAAGATTGCTCTGCAAAGAAATTATCGCTGCGGTGCATCATAGGTTTGAGAAGAGAGTCTGTAGGTTGGGAATGGATTTTAGACCACTCTTTTATATAAAAATGAACAATATCTCCGTCTTCATCTAACCAAGAATATTTATTGGGAACATTTATAGGTTCAACAAATGCAATCTTTCTTTTTAATGTATCTGACAATATGTTAAGTACTGTTGAAAAATCATCTGTAACAAATGGAATATTCAACAAAGAGAACTTAGTGTGTCCATATGTTAGTCTAAAACTATTTGATGATATCCCTCTATCAATAGAAAAGTTATTCTCGCTGGATAAAATTTTCCTTTTTGAACGTATCCGAAGCAATTCATTTAATGTCGTGTCAAAAAAATGGGATTGCGTTTTAAACAAATTACTTTTAAACTGTTCCGGCCAAACTTCTTCTCCAATCCATTTACTCGAATCGTTTAGCTTTATTTCTAACACATTTCCGAAAATCGGGAATCTATTTCTTTCGGCCATGTATGTAGCATCATAATCATTCCAGCTCCATCCACTTCCCCATCTTTCCACCTTCGATTTATCAATTAAAACTCCGGGCTTTTTATTTTCAAGTTTAAAAACTCTATTTAGAAAATCAAATACTGGCTGTCTACTATAATCCGAGTGTAAAAAGGTTGGGTCACCTGTAGGCTGTATTACAATTACTTTATCATTCCACCCTTTTTCTTCAGGAATTCCATATCTCAGCCCCACCAAACTATCCCCCAAATATTTCATCGCTGCATAACAAGTCGGCAGTTTGGTATTACTGGCAGGAATAAAATATTTATCGCCCTGATAGTTGTATAAATATTTATTAGCAGCCGGGTCAAAGATGCTGATACCGATATGGGCAGTTTGCAATGCTTTTGCATCCAGCACATCGGCTTTGGCTGATTTACCGATTTGTTTTTCTATACTACAAGAGGTTATTATAATTAATAAAGAATAATTAAGAATTAATAATTGACTACTCCGCTGATTGAAACGACCTCGCATAATTGTTAATTATTAATTGAACTTGATAATCTTTCCTTCCTTCACACTTTCCAACGCCGCTTCAATAATTCGCATATTTTTTATTGCATCCGCAGGCGGTACAGGATTAACAGCTTTTCCGGTTAACGCCTTGTAAACATCATCATAATAGCCCATATAGTTTCCCGGAGAAGAAGTTGTTTCTTTTCGTACTACTTCGCCATTAATCTCAGTATGTAATAATCCATCGGGCTTTGCAGGTGCTGAACACCAGCTTTCCAAGGATGGTTTTGTTCCGGCTAGTAATTCATTTTCCTGCATATCAGACCGCTGTTGTAAAAAACTTCCTTTCATACCATGTAAGGTATAGGCATAAGTTGATTCACGGGCAATACAGGTGGCTTTTAGCCGAACTCTCAATCGGTCGTAATAAAAAAGCAATTCAAAATAGTCTGGTACAGCTACATCATCCCGCATTTTTATTAAATCGGCAAATAATGCATTGGGAAAACCAAATAACTTGATAGCCTGGTCCACCAAATGCGGACTTAAATCATAAATAATTCCTGCACCACGAACATCGCCTTCTTTGTGTGGTTTACCACCATAGACAGGGCGGTAACGGTCATACCGGATTTCTACTTCTCTTATTTCACCCAACACACCTTTATCAACTACATCTTTCACCGCACGGTAATCACCATCATAACGGCGGTTCTGGTACACACTGATAAATAAATTATTCTTTTGAGCCAATGCTGTTAATTCTTCCGCTTCTTTTACCGTTACTACAAATGGTTTTTCTATCACCATATTCTTACCTGACTGCAACACCAGTTTTGCCTGCACAAAATGCAAATGGGTTGGTGTATTCACCACAATCAGTTGCAAAGTTGCATCAGCACATAGTTCCTCTACCGAACGATACAGCTTTGCATTCGGGTATCTTTCTCTGGAGTCATTATTGGTTCTTTCAACAATAGCTGACAACTCGTAACCCGGATGTGCTTCGAGAAACGGTGCATGAAATAATTTTCCGCTCATGCCGTAGGAGCAAATACCCGCCTTAATAATTGTAGCTGACATAATCTATTTATGTTGAGTAATGAATAGAACGATGAAATGTGCAACCCTTCTTTACCGCAGGGTAAACTGCACAGGCGATACTATGAAAAACAGAAGCTGGTTACATAAAAAACAACTGACTCAAGACTCCTGACTAATAACTCCCGACTCTCCTACCCTCTCTCCTGTGCCCTTAACCAGCGTTCCGGTATTTCGTTGCTGCTTGCCAATAAATAATCTTTATAACTACAGGCGATGAATTTTTTATCCGGCAACTGCATCCACCAGCGTCCGGTTTTTTTACTTTGCAAAAAAACCGTTTCTACTTCAGCGAATATCGTATGGTATTCATTGAACGAATCTTTTTCGTCCAATGCTGCTTCCCTGCGACCACGGCTGCGGCCATCCAATACATACCAAAGCATGTGGGCAATCTGCTTAGCAGTCAATTCATCTTTATCATGCTCTATATTATATCCATAAATTCCAATGCTGTTGATATTGGGGCTCATACCAGCATAACGCATCAGCACACAAGCTTCTTCGCCATTAAAACCATTGGGCGAAACGGTATTGGCCGGTGCATAGGAATTGGCAATAGCCGTAATGTCGAAGCTGAACATATTACTGTTGCGTAGCACTGGTTCCATTTCATCAATCGTTTCTTTTACACTGCCCACCCGGAAACAATCGAAATGTAATTTATCCATCGTTTCCAGCATACGGGGGTGCACATAATAACTTTGGAAACCAATATGGTTGTAATGACGGATAAAATTGGGTTCTCCTGTCAGCATTTCCATTAAAAAATTTTCATGCTTGAAGGGTGAATCCAAATTCAGGTCAATAAGTGCATCTACACAACTTGCTTCAATCAATTTCTTCGCATCGGCATACGCATAGTATTGCGATAAGGTAAGGTCATGTGAGCCGCCCAAAATGATAACCGTTTTTCCATCATTCAGCAATTCCTGCACCACCGTTTTCAACGCCGCATACGAGTCTGTATAAAGGGAACCAGTTTTTATATTACCCACATCAGCTATTTTAATATCGGGGTGCCAATAATATAAATTGTAGAAATGACGACGGATAACATCGGGTGCATTACTATGACCATGTATAAGACCACTGCCCCGCTGCTCACCACAACCCACCAACACTACCTGGGCTTCATCCAAATCAGGAAATTCCTCTTCGTATACACTGATGGTTTTTCCCAGTTGCCCGTCTTTATACCCTTCATCAAATGAAAGCTCATGCAGCTTGACAGGAGAAAGAAAATCGGAAATATTGAGATGGTCTGACATAGCTACAAAGCTAAGAGGTAAAAGGAGAAAAAAAATATTTCACCCAGAGGCCGCAAAGAACGCAGAGAAAATATCCAAAAAAGAGGCTGGTAGTTGAAAAATTTCACTTTATTACTGCTGATAAGTAACCAATAAGTCTGCGTACCCTGTGTCTTCTGCGTGCCACTCATTTACTCTCTTAGCTTATCTTTGCTGTATGGAACAACTGTTGAAACAAATAGCGGATTATAAAAATGAGATAACTGTTTTTTCAGCTACTGATGATAAGCAGGTGGAAGAATTCCGCATCAAATACCTCGGCACCAAAGGCATTGTAAAAGCCATCATGGGTGAAATGAAAAATGTGGCGGTAGAAAATAAAAAAGAAGCCGGGCAATTGCTGAATGAATTCAAAATTTTTGTTGAAAGCAAATTTGAAACGCTGAAAGGGTCAACTGTCAACGGTCAACAGTCTACTGCCAACACTATAGATCTGACACTGCCAGGTGACGTTTTACCAATTGGTTCCCGACATCCGGTTGTATTAATGAGAAACAGGATTGTTTCTATTTTTCAGCGGTTAGGTTTTGCAGTAGCAGAAGGACCAGAGATAGAAGATGACTGGCATAATTTCGGTGCATTGAATTTACCACCCCATCACCCTGCCCGTGATATGCAGGATACTTTTTATGTACAACAAAATCCGGATTGGGTTCTTCGTACCCATACCAGTAATGTACAGATTCGTGAAATGGAAAAAGGGAAATTGCCCATTCGTATGGTAATGCCCGGCCGTGTTTACAGAAATGAAACGGTTAGTGCCAGAAGCCATTGTTTTTTTCACCAGGTAGAAGGATTATATATTGATGAAAATGTATCGTTCGCTGACTTGAAGCAAACACTATACTTTTTTGTAAAAGAAATGTATGGTAAAGATGTAAAGGTTCGTTTCCGCCCTTCTTATTTCCCGTTTACTGAACCGAGTGCTGAGATGGATGTAACCTGTTTTATTTGTGGTGGCGGCGGTTGTAACATTTGTAAAAAAACAGGGTGGGTAGAAATTTTAGGTTGCGGTATGGTGCATCCCAACGTATTAGCCAATTGCGGTATTGACCCCAATAAATACACTGGGTTTGCTTTTGGTATGGGTATTGAACGACCAGCCATGTTAAAGTACGGTGTTAACGATTTGCGGCTCTTCAGCGAAAATGATGTCCGGTTTTTAAAACAATTTACTTCGGCGATATAAAAAAGGGCTACTGAACAGTAGCCCTTTTTTATATCAGTTCATTCTTACTCATGCTTTCTGTCTGGGCCAATAAAGTGCCAGCACCAGCGAAAGACCTAAGGTTATCCAGAACCCAATACCCATATTCTTAGCCAGTTCGCTGATTGAAATATTTGTCCCGATTCTTTTAGCATCCCGAAAAATCATAACCATAACAAAAAGCAACGTCAATAACGGCAGGAATGCCCATAAACCCCGGCCTAAAAAATAGTTTCCATTATTAAATGCACCAATAAGGAGTATTATACCCGCAACAGGAATCACAATCCAGATATACTTCATTATTAATATCCCCCTATCTGCGCCACTGATAGTTGGGGTAGTTAGCAAGTCAAATCCACTGGCTGTAACAGTCCCGTATTGCAGGTAGGGTAAAAAGAAACAGCCAATCAAAGCCAATGCTAAAACAATGGTTACTGTTTTTCTATCCATGGTTCTATTCATTTATTATTTTGCGATAGTAGTAACTAATATCATCAGGCTTTGGAAGCCGACATTCTTTTGTAACAGAAAAAAGCTGCTGCAAGAAAAGCGACAATAGCAACAAAGAACCAAGGTGAAAACGATAATGTCGGTTTTATATCATTCATACTATTTCCAATTTTATCAAGCCCAAAACTATCAGCTCCTTCTTTTGCTTTATCTAATGCCTGGTTTTTCATCGATATTGCTAAATTCTTTTTTTCATCAATCATCAATCCTATAAGTGCGCCGGCAGATAATATTCCTGTAACTAATCCACCGCTACCACCAGCTTTTGCACTGGCAAACGATAGAGCTAATCCCAAAATTGCCAATCCTAATGCCCCAATGGCAAAATACTGGGTATTCCCTTTTTGCATCTTATCGGTTGATGTGGATTTATCCTGCATGTCCTTACCCATCATTCCACTTGCTGTCTTCCAATCGCTACCCATCGCATAGTCTAATCCACTTTTAGTAGCAATGGTAGTACCGCTGCATTTTAATTCAGCAAAAGGAAGCAAGAACAAAAGTATTCCGACTACAAACGCTACAGTAGAAGGAATTTTGGTTCCGAACATCCCCGGTGCTGCTGAAGCAGGTGTGTAAGTAGTTGGTGTTATTGGCGTAGTTGACTGGTTGGTATCCATGATTAATAATTTTATGGGAAAAGATAAGAGAAAGTTGCCATATATCACAATGCGTTTTGTATAACTTGGTTCTGTATTTACAAGCAATATCTTTACAGCCACAATTATTTCAGCATGGTTATAAACAGTATTTGTGTTTGCGGGGCAGGGACGATGGGCAGCGGCATTGCACAGGCGGCGGCACAAGCTGGTTTTTATACTTTGCTGTATGAACTGAATGAGGATGTGCTTGAAAAAGCAAAATCTGGTATTGAAAAAAATTTACAGACGCTGGTGGAAAAAGGAAAGATGGCCGTAAGTGAAAAAGAAAAAGTATTGCAGCGTATCCAATTCACAGATGATTTGCAGACCTGCCTGGCTGATGTGTTTATTGAAGCTATTATTGAAAAGCCAGCGATAAAAATTGCCTTGTTCAATCAGCTGGCAGAGCTCAACCACAGCGAATGTATTTTTGCCAGTAATACTTCTTCCTTATCTATTTCTGCCATTGCGGAAAAGGTGCAGCACCCGGAAAGAGTGATAGGTATGCACTTTTTTAACCCGGCAACGATAATGAAATTGGTGGAAGTGGTGAATACACCCTTTACAGCAAAAGAAGTAACGGCTACCATTATTGAACTGGCCAAACAAATGGGAAAGACACCGGTTGTTTGTAAAGATTCGCCGGGTTTTATTGTGAACCGGGTAGCAAGGCCTTATTATATTGAATCGCTAAGGTTAGCAGAAGAAGGTCAGACTGATTTTGAACAAATTGATAAAGTGTTAGAAGCATCTGGTTTTAAAATGGGGCCGTTCAAACTAATGGACCTTATTGGTAATGATATTAACTATGCTGTTAGTTGTTCAGTATACGAACAAATGAATAAGCCTGAGCGGTTAAAACCATCCTATATTCAAAAAGAGAAAGTGGAGAAGGGAACGTTAGGAAAAAAAACGGGTAAGGGATATTATCAATATTAATTCCGCTAACGTTTGTTCAATAGAATAACCGGACGATGAAGTGAGATTATTCTTTTCTTTCACTGAAAGAGAAAAATAACAGAACAAGTTCGCAACAGGCGATGATAGTAGCACTACCGCCGGAAATAAAATATTAAATCGTATTTAAAAATAGTCAATGGTATTAGTTACAGGTGGTACAGGTTTTTTGGGTTCTTACATCATTAAGCAATTAGTGGAAAAAGGGTATACAGTAAGAGCAATCAGAAGAAGTAATAAAATCCCTTCATGGATTTCTAAAGAAATTTTCGAAAAGGTTGAGTGGGTCGAAGGTGATATACTGGATGTTGTATCATTGGAAGATGCAATGGAAGGAGTTGATACAGTAATCCACTCTGCGGCTATTGTATCGTTTGTAAAGAAAGACAGAAAATCGATGTACCAGACGAATGTAGATGGTACGGCCAATGTGGTGAATATTGCCTTAGAAAAAAACATTAAACGCTTTGTACATATCAGCTCTGTGGCCGCATTGGGAAGAACGGCCGGTGGCGGCCATGTAAATGAAGAAAAGAAATGGGAAGAGAGTAAAGTGAATACTCACTATGCAAAAAGCAAGTACAAAGCAGAAATAGAAGTATGGCGTGGCGTAAGTGAGGGATTAAATGCCGTTATTTTAAATCCGAGCACCATACTTGGCTATGGAGATTGGCATAGCAGCAGTTGCGCCATTTTTAAAAATATTCATGATGGTTTTAAATGGTACTCCCGGGGCATTAATGGTTTTGTGAATGTGGAAGATGTGGCAACAGCGGCTATACTTTTAATGGAAAGCTCTATTACGGAACAACGTTTTGTGGTGAATGGCGATAACTGGCCCTTTAAAAAACTACAAAGTACTATTGCTGATGGCTTTGATAAAAAACATCCTTCTAAACAAGCTACTCCGTTTTTGATGAATGTGGCCTGGCGAATGGAGTGGTTTAAGTCACTATTTACCGGGAAAAAACCATTGCTGACAAAAGAAAGTGCAAGGGTGGCACTAAGTCAAACTTATTTTGAGAATGATAAACTACTGGAAGCCTTACCGGGTTTTTCCTTTACTCCACTGGAAGAAACCATTAAAAAAGCTTGTGAAAACTACCTTGGCACTATTCCTGCCATGCAACCATAGCCTTACAGGTATTATCTTTAAACGGCAATCATCTTCTATGAAAAAAATTCAGTTGCTTTTTTTATTGTTTGGTTTCTCTATCACTTCGCTGGCACAGTTTGTAGTAACCGGAACGGTGCTGGATTCATCTTCCCGTGAGCCATTGGCAAAAGCTTCTGTTTTTTGTCAGAATACGACACTCGGTACCGTAACCAATAAGGAAGGAGAATTTTCTCTCTCCTTAAAATCCGGTGGATACGATCTTATCTTCAGCTATACCGGCTACCAGACACAAACGATTCGTGTTACTGAAAATAATAAACTGGAAATATTATTAATTAAAGAAGATAAAAGCCTGGGAGAAGTAGTATTATCAAACAGCAATGAAGTAAAAGATGGCTGGGAAAAATATGGCGATTTTTTTATTAAAAATTTTATTGGGTCGACACCCAATGCTGGCCAATGTACTTTGCTAAATCCGGAAGTGTTGAAATTCTATTACTACAAACGCAGTAACAAATTAAAAGTATTGACCACTGATGCCATACTAATCAGCAATAACGCATTGGGCTATAATCTTCGCTACCAGCTTGATTCGTTTGTATACTATTACAATACCAATATTAATTTATACCGGGGTTATTGCCTGTTTACAGAAATCGAAGGCAGTGATAGTTTAAAAAATAGCTGGACTAAGAAGAGAGCTAATGCTTACTATGGCTCCAAGCTCCAGTTTATGCGCAGCTATTATGATAGTACATTAGTTGAAGACGGATGGCTGGTGGATATGCTGGACGAGAATAATGATAAAAAATTTAATAAGATAAAAGATGTGTACGATACTCTTTACTATGGTGCATTAGACAGTACGAATGAAATTGAAATATGGTATCCCAGAAAAATAAGTGTTACTTATACCAAAACCAGGCCTGAGGCTGAGTATCTCAAGAAAATGAATTTGCCGAAAAGTGTTCCTTACTGTATTTCTTATATCGACATCAAACAAACTATCGCCATTACAGAAAATGGCTATTACTACGACCAGAAAGATTGGGTGAACCAGGGTTACTGGAGCTGGAAAAATTTAGGTGATTTATTGCCCTATGATTATTTGCCAGATTAAATTGAAAGCTTATTTCCCCATTACTTTCTCCCACAACTGCGGTATTCTTTTTATCCAGACAAATTCTTTCATCTTTTCCCTTGCATCTTCTACCGGTGACCCAAAATAAACCTTGCCACCGGGTATAGAATCCCTTACACCGCTTTGCGCATAGATGATCGCATCTTTACCGATGGTCAACGTTTTGCTAACTCCTACCTGCCCCCAAAGAATCACATTATCCTCAATAATAGTAGCCCCGGCAATCCCTACCTGTGCCGCAAAGAGACAGTTTTTACCTACTACCGTGTCATGGCCTATCATCACCAGGTTATCCATCTTGGTACCGGCACCAATTATTGTATCGCTGCTTACGCCACGATCTATAGTGCAGTTCGCTCCTATTTCAACACCGTTTTCTATAATCACCCGGCCGCAACTATCCATTTTTTTGTAATGGATATCACGGTTTTTCTTCTTGTTATAATAAAAAGCATCGCTTCCGATTACTGTTCCCGATTGAATAATAACATTATCACCGATTATAGAATGGTCGAGTACCGTTACATTCGGATAGATGATACAATCTTTACCTATTGTTACATGATTACCAATATAAGCACCCGGCATTACTACAGTATCCTTACCAACAGTTGATGTGTCACTCATCATTTTCATAGAAGGTGTAAACGGACGATAGAAGTTTACAATCTTCAGGTACGCTTCAAAAGGTTCATCAACAATCAGCAGTGCTTTGCCTTCCGGAAAGTCGGTTTCTTTATTAATGATTATAAATGTAGCAGCAGAATTAATACAGGTTATATAATATTTGGGATGGTCGACAAATGCCAAATCACCTGCTTCCACTTTATGCAATTCGTTAATACCAGTTGCAACACCACTACTATTTCCTTTTACTTCAGCACCAATAAGCTGTGCAATCGTTGTTACCGGAACAGGGTTTTCAAAACGCATACAATAAATTTTAGCAAAGGTAATACGCTGTAAATTGGTTAAAGACAGTTAAAACAACCCAATTTGATGTATTTACCATCTTTCTGGCATTTATTTTTAAACAATTTTTATAGCCCCAAAACACTGTTTTATCAGCTTACACTTTATCAACCATTACATTGATTAACATAAAAAAATAATTAAATGAAATACAATTTTATAAAATGATGATAGCTGAAACTATTGACTGGCAAGTGTTTCAAAAGAATCAAAAAAGTATGCAACCAGAAAATTTATAGCAACTGCTTTTTATTACCAATATAAACAGGTTGCAATGGCATGACTTCTACGCACCCTTATCCACAGGCATATCTAAAATGTTAATAAAATAATTAGAAAAAATTTTTTGGTTAAAGAAATTTATTTTTAATATTGTGGAGGGAAATTTATTTCCCGTACTTACTAACCCATCTATATATTATCCCTTCGCTTACTACGGAGGGATTTTTTTATACTTACCACTTTTAAAAATTATGCTTCAAGATTGATTCAGTCAAATATTCGATGATCATTATTCAATTCTCAATGTTCAATAAAAACCCTTCTAAGCCCAAACTTTCATTACTTCAATAATCAATAATTAAAAATATCTTTACAGGAATCTAAAAAAAAGTACATGCTGAAATCAATGACCGGTTTTGGAAGAGCCGAAAAAAGTGTAGGGGATAAAACTTTTCTGGTGGATATTAAATCTCTCAACGGAAAGCAATTTGAATTGCAACTGAAAATGCCCGCCTTACTGAAACCGTTTGAATTTGATATCCGTCGTTTGCTTTCAGAAAAATTAATCCGCGGCAGTGTGGATTGTATGATAAGCCTGAAAGATACCGGCAGCGCCAAACCGGTTACTATTAATACCGATCTGGCAAAAGCCTATTATAAACCGCTGGCCGAACTTTCTGTTGCATTGAACCTGGACCCTTCCCATATTCTCAGCACTTTAGTAAAATTGCCAGAAGTTATAACCCCAAGCAGTGAAACCCTTTCGGATGCTGAATGGCAGGATTTTCAAAAGGTTTTACAATCAGCCATTGACAACCTGAATACCCACCGGCTGAATGAGGGCACCGTGATGGAACAAGACTTGTTGCTACGTATTAATAATATAGAGAAGCAACAGACCGAAGTGATAAAACTGGAACCGCTGCGCAAACAAAAAATAAGAGAAGGTATTACCCGACTGCTGGAAGAAAATGTAGGCAAGGAAAACTATGACAGCAACCGGCTGGAGCAGGAACTTATCTATTATATCGAAAAAATAGATATTACCGAAGAGCAGGTACGGTTAAACAACCATTGCGACTATTTTAAAACCTTACTGACTGATGCCGAGGAATCAAAGGGTAAAAAACTTTCTTTTATATTACAGGAGATTGGCCGTGAAATTAATACTACCGGCTCCAAAGCGTACGACTCCACTATTCAAAAAGCAGTGATAATGATGAAAGATGAACTGGAGAAAGCCAAGGAACAGGTCTTGAATGTGCTATAAGAGGAGTTGTAAGTTACGAGTCATTAAAATCATATCTTCTTGATTACATTTGCAAAAAGCATTTTCTTGAAAAAATTTAGGAACCTCAGTCTTTACTTTCTCGCAGCTTATTGCGCACAACTCGTAACTGTTTCCTGTACTACTATTGACCTTTACGAAAAATCAGTTGCCATCCCCGGTCATTCCTGGAAGATGAGTTATAAGCCTTCCTTTACTTTTACTATAAAAGATACTTCATCGGCCTACCAGCTTTTTTTAATCCTGCGGCATAATGATAATTACAACTATAATAATATTTTTATCAACCTGTACACCAAACAGCCGAACCAGGATAGCACTCAAAGTGCCCGGTTTGATCTGCGGTTAGCCACTAACGAAAAAGGCTGGCTCGGAACTGGTATGGATGATATATATGAACATCGGATACCCCTGACACCAACAGGACAAAAATTCTACTTCCGAAAACCGGGTGACTATACTTTCAGTATCGAACAAATAATGCGGGAAGACCCACTGAACAATGTATTGAATGTAGGGTTAAGGATAGAAAAGAAAGAATAACTCCATCTTTGCACTATGCCTGACATCAGCCGCAAAAGGTTTCGAAGAGCCACTCTCATTTACTGGATGTTGCTTTTTTATATCATTGCTGCATTGGTATGGTGGTTCATTTCCCTGAATAATCATGTTGACAGTATGCAGGATGTTAAAATCAGGCAGATAAATACAACGATTAACAAACAGGAAAGCCCCGGCTTATATCAAACAGAACTGGACAAAATAAACGCAGCACATAACCGGGAAAAAGCAAAGTATATAGGTGAAGGCGTTATTTTCCTTTTATTGATATTAGTTGGTGCCGCCTTTGTTTACCGTTCTGTCAAGCGGCAATTCAATCTTCAACAGCAGCAACAAAATTTTATGATGGCGGTAACGCATGAGCTAAAAACTCCTATTTCAGTAGCAAGATTAAATCTTGAAACCATGCAGAAGTATGCACTGGAGCCAGAAAAACAAAAGAAACTCATTCGTACAACACTTGATGAAACAGCCCGGTTGAATTTTTTAACCAATAACATACTTATTTCTTCGCAACTGGAAGGGGGCGGATATAGTTCAGCAAAAGAAGATTTGGATCTTGCCAATCTTTTAAAAGATTGTATTCGGGATTTTAAAAATCGTTTCCCAGATAGAAATTTTAAAGATGATATAGAAGCCGATGCAGATGTAAAAGGTGATGCCTTATTGTTACAAATGCTGATTAACAACCTGCTGGAAAATGCCATTAAATATTCACCAAAAGAAAGTCCGATAAGTGCTGTACTAAAAAAATACAGATCAGGTATTGAATTACAGGTAAAGGATGAAGGCCCCGGTATTTCTGATGATGAAAAGAAAAAGATTTTTTCCAAATTTTACCGCATCGGTAATGAAGCCACCCGGAAAACCCAGGGCACCGGCCTTGGCCTGTATCTTTGCCGTAAAATAGCCCGCTATCACAATGCCGACATTTCGGTGACAAACAATGAACCTTGCGGCAGTAATTTTGCCGTGACTTTTAAAGTCTGATGGTCTCCATCTGACTTGTTTCAAGAATACTAACATGACAACAGAAAGAAAGACATCTATTTTATTAGTGGAAGATGAAGAAAATCTTCATGAAGCGCTGAAGCTGAACCTTGAACTGGAAGGCTATGAAATAACTTCCGCTTATGATGGTGTTGCAGCACTAAATGCAGTTCAGGCAGAATATTTTGACCTTATCATACTGGATGTGATGTTACCGGAAATGGATGGCATCAACGTTACCGAAACAATTCGTTTAAATAATAACGAGGTGCCCATTCTTATTCTTAGTGCTAAAAACAGCAGTGCAGACCGTGTGCTTGGATTAAAAAAAGGTGCTGATGATTACCTGACTAAACCTTTTAATCTTGAAGAACTATTATTGAGGATTCATAAACTGATTGATAAAAATAAAAAGCTACAGGACAAATCAACAGTTGATGACACTTATACTTTTGGCGGTAATACGATTGACTTTAAAGCACAGGAAGCTATTAAAGGAGATGGCGAAAAAATTCAACTGAGCAAGAAAGAAACAATGTTACTGAAACTGCTTATTGAAAATAAAAACGAAGTAGTGCCCAGGGAAAAAATATTACAATCTGTTTGGGGTTATAATGTTTATCCTACCACCAGAACGATTGATAATTTTATTCTCAGCTTTCGTAAATATTTTGAAGAAGACAGCCGCAACCCCAAATACTTTCATTCAGTAAGAGGAGTGGGTTATAAATACTCAGAGTAGGGATTCGTTTATTTTCCCCAGCATTTTTCTTACTTTATCTAATAACTGGCTTTTGTCCATTAACAGGTTTGCATTGATAAATATTCCTGTCTCACATTGTTGTAAAATGTTTTTCAGTTCATTTATCAACTCCTCATTCACTTTACTCTCTTTCAGCTTTGCCACTATATTGTCTTTACTCATTTCGCTACCCGAAAGATTGAAATGAAGCCCGAAATAATTCCAGATAGCTTGCCTCAATGAAGAGTAAAAAGATTTATCATCGGCTTTAATCAATAAAAAAACCGGATCAAGCACTTGCTCAACTAATATAATATTGTTTTTCTTTTCGAATGGTTGAATTATTTCTTTTCCGGAATTATGTTCCTTTCTTTTGAAAAACAAAAAGAACCCACCCAGTATTATCAGCACCCCGCCGCCAATCAACCAATACATTTTTTTATTAGTTATTGTCTTTACTTTATCCCGGTTTGTATTTGCCGAATCAGCTCTCGTATTATCAATTTTTAAATGCAAAAATTCAGTACTAATTGTTCTATAGATTCCGCTATCGGGATTGAAAAAAGAAAAAGTAATAGCCGGAATAGTATATACTCCCGTAGTTGCCGATACAAAGGGATAACGATAAGTCCTGCTTCCCGCTAGTGGCGAAGATGATTTGTCTAATGAGTCTTTTATTGAAGGTTCAAACCCTTCAATCACTTTAGGCCATTGTACAATAGGTGCATTCAGCTGAATAAAATTCCCTTTACCACTAATAGTAATTTCAAGAACATCTCCCTCATCCCTTGAAAGTTTATTCTTAACCGCTTCAGCAGAAATAGTAAAAAGACCTGTTGCACCATCAAATAAAATGGGTTTGGTTTTATCCGGCAGTGATTTTACATTAATAGTAACCGGCTCTGTACTCATACTGCTCTCAAACGCTTCTGTATTTTCTTTCTTTTTATCGGATTCATTATTTCCCAAAACACCTTCCACTATCTCCTGCTCGGTTTTTTTATTTACGGTGCTTCTTGAAAATTCAATGTTGTTCTTTACCTCCATTGCATCAATAGTAAATATGCCTGCCTGTAGCGGATACAATTGTACTTTACGAATGGTATGTACATCAAATGGTTTCCCGTTCACATTCTCTGTTACCAACTGTTTGTCTGACAAATTCACCATATCATGGACGGTAAATCCATAAAAGCCGGGATTCTTTACAATGTCTGATTTAGATTCTAACCGGGAATATAGTTTGAAAGTAGCTAGTACCGGTTCACCGACAAAGCAACTTCTTTTGTCCACCATTATTTTCAGGAAGAGATTTTGTCTTATTTTATCCTGTACATTTTCGCCGGGTCGTAAAAAATAATCAGAATTACCTGCTGTCTCTTTATCAAATCTTTTTGCAGCAGTCTCTTTTGAAATCACATCTACAAAACTATTACTACTTCTTGTCTGTTTTCCATCAACAGAAATAACTGCACCGGGAATAATTAGTCTGCCGGAACGTAATGCCACCAAAGTGAGTACAAAATTTTTCGACTGTTGAATTGTATTTCCGTTCGTTCTTGTTCCGGAATAAACATTAGGGCCCGATACAATACGAAAGTCTTGAAAAACAGGTGTAGTAAAATTGCCGGCCTTAGAACCATTTTCAACAATATACTGGACCTGGAAAGCCTCCCCCACTACAACAGGTACCTGAGGAACAATAGTGGTAATTGGCTTTTGTGCTTTTACAATAACTGAAACCAATATCAACAATAATAAAGTGGTTGTTCTTTTCATTTTAAACAACTCTAAAGTAAAGCCCGGTTTTAAAAGAAAAGCCGAAAATATATTAAAGGGAAAAAAAAGCTTTTAGCGGTTAAAGGTCGCCCAGCTGCGGCCTGACCACAATATCTTCCACACAAGCTTGCGGCGATAGTTGAGAGAAAGCATACACCAGTTTTGCAATATCCTCCGCTTCCATAATGCGTTTGGTGGAATTATCATAATCACCCCAGGAATCACTCAATACCGCACCCGGATGAATGGAAGTAACTTTTATGCCATGCGGTTTCATTTCTTCCCGCAGGTTTTTACTAAAGCCGTGCATAGCAAATTTGCTGATGCTGTAAGCACCGCCATTCGCATAGGCATGCAATGAAGCGATAGAACACATGTTGAATATATGGCCTGATTTCTTCCCCATCATTTTTGGCAACACCGCTCTTGTTACATGATAAGCACTATAAAGATTGGTAGCTATCTGATTTTCCAATACTCCGTCTGTTTCATTATGTACGCTGCCAGGTTCAAACAAACCAGCATTGTTCACTAATATATCTGGCACGGCAACTGACAAACACCAGTTACCAAATGCAATAGCTTCCTCTTTTTTACTTAAATCAAATGGCTTAGCTTTTATGGTAACAGCAGGATACTTTGTCATCAATTCTTCCACTGTTTTATACAAAGTCACATCCCCTCTTGAACATAAAAAGAGATTATGACCATTTGCTGCAAAAATTTCTGCGATGGCTTTTCCGATTCCTTTTGAAGCCCCGGTAACAATTACATTCTTGCCCCCATCCCCTAAAGGGGTGTTATTAGTTTTCATAAATAAAATAATTGTTGTGTAATTTGCGAATTATCTATGAATAAAGATATTAATTCCCCTTCAGGGGGAAGGGGCAAATACAAACATCTCTTTTTCGACCTCGACCACACCCTTTGGGATTTTGAAGCCAATGCCCGTGCAACCCTTGCTCATTTATATGAAGATTTGAATCTTCAGGAAAGAGGCGTCAACGATTTTGAGCTTTTCTACAAAAATTATTTGATATATAATGAGAAGCTCTGGGAACGCTACCGCAATGGTCATATACAACAACAGGAACTGCGCATCAAACGGATGCGGATGGCCTTGCTGGACTTTAAAATAGCTGACGAAGCCCTCGCAGAAAAAATGAACATCCAGTTTCTGGACCTTTTGCCATCCAGAACTAACTTATTCCCGCATTGCATTGAAATACTTGATTACCTGACCAACAAAAACTACCAGCTTCATCTTATTACCAACGGCTTTGAAAAAACACAACATAGTAAATTAAAATACTCCGGCCTGTCCCGTTATTTTAAAGAAGTGATTACATCAGAAGGCAGCAACAGCCTGAAGCCGAAAAAGGAAATTTTTGAATACGCTTTTCGAAAGACCAATGCCAATCCTGAAGAAAGCATAATGATTGGCGATACGATGGATGTAGATATTTTAGGCGCCATCAATGCCGGTATTGACCAGGTACATGTTAACCACTTAACTAAAAAGCCGGATAGTATAAACGGACAATTGCCTACTTACACTGTCTATTCATTAAAAGAATTGGAAAACATTTTTCTGTAGGAGAAAAAGAAATCGTAAAAGTTTTATTTACCTAAGTTCCCCTTTAGGGGACAGGGGTTTTACCAGGTTGCCACCACCGTCACACCACCTTGTGGCTTATCGCCAATCTTTACATTGATTTTTGCATCTAGTGGTAATAACAAATCAACCCGTGAGCCAAATTTTATAAAGCCCATTTCATCAGTTTGTTTTACCTGCTGACCAACCTGCAGATAGTTGCTGATTCTTTTGGCTAATGCACCGGCTATTTGTTTTACCAGTATTTCTTTACCGTCTTTTCTGTACACAACGGAATGCCTTTCATTTTCGGTAGATGATTTGGGATGCCATGCTACCAGATATTTTCCTTTGTGATACTGGCTGTAAGCTACTTCACCACTAACAGGATTACGGTTTACATGCACATTGGCAGGGCTCATAAAAATAGAAACCTGTATACGGCGGTCAGTAAAATATTCATCGGCCTGCACTTCTTCTATGACCACCACTTTACCATCTGCCGGGGCAACGATGGCATTCTCCTGTATCGTTAATGCTCTTTTAGGAATACGGAAGAAGGAAATAATAAATAACAACAACCCAAGCGTTGCTATAAAAAGCAGTAAACTGATAATGGGAGCAGATGAACTCAGGAAATAAAATGAAATCAGATTAATAACGCCAAACAGTATGGTACTTATAGCGATGGATGTGTAGCCTTCTTTGTGGATGGTCATTGAGCCTTAATTGAGCGACAAATATAGTAAAATGACTGATGGTGAAGCTCTGTGTTATTTCATAAACAACTGAACATAGAGCCAGACAAATGGAGTTGCGAGCAGCAGCGAATCAAACCGGTCTAAAAACCCACCGTGGCCGGGCATTAATGAACCGCTGTCTTTTACACCAGCTAATCGTTTGAGTTTTGATTCAAGTAAATCGCCGAAGGTGCCTGCAATAGCGGCGATTGCAGCAATTACTACTAAATGATAAGTAAGTACTCCATAACGAAAGCCATAAAATGAAATAAGGCCGACAACAACTACACTCAGAATGATACCACCAATCGTCCCTTCCCATGTTTTTTTAGGAGATATTTTTGAAAGTGGTGTCTTACCAATTAATGAGCCGACTATATATGCCATTGTATCATTTATCCATATAGCTAATACTATAGCAATGGGAATAAGATTGCCCCCTATAACATACATCGTATCATGAACATGTACATCCATTGTTCCATACAAACCCATCATCAATCCCCAACTCAATGAAATATAAAGCAATCCAAAAAATGAATGAGCAATATTTTTCAGTTTTATATTTTTTGTAAACAACAGCTCTGTTATGGGTAAAAGAAAGGCGACAATCAATCCCAGCCACCAGCCTATTTCATGTAAGCGTATTCCAAACAACTGATAAGTATCGCCGGTAAACCATAACATCAAACACCAGCCAGCCAGCATTACTCCATATTTATGAAAGGGTGTTATTTCTTTATAGCCCGGGTCAATCAGTGCAACAAGTTTCTGGTATTCTATCCAACAACCAAAATGAATAACAGAGAATAAAATAAAAAAACTCCAGTGGTTCCAGAGCAGGCCAACCAGCATTACCGCCGCAAAGATGATAGCGGTTAATGCCCTTGTTTTAAATGCTTGTACGTTAAATGCCAAAATGAAAAAATATTTAATGATCGTAGAGAAGACATCTTTCTAAAAAGATATCTTCTCTTTGCTTAGCAATACTATTACCAACAATAGGTGCTTTTTGCAAAATGTCCATCCGTGTTAATGTCGTACAAGTGTGCGACGCAAGGAACGATGATAGTAATTCTGCAGCTGGCTTCATAAAAATATTAAAATGGATGATCTTTTACCGGAATATCATCATCTGCATACACCTCAGCATAGGTAGTAGTTGTCTTTTTACGCATCCATTCTATCAGCAACACTACCCCTGCAAAACTAATGGAACCGATTAATGCAATATTGGTTGCTGTAACCGACTGTTCCTCCTTCAGCATTTCGGGATTAAAATATACCAGCACAATCAATAACCCATCATACACAAAGTGTGCAAGCATGGCTATCCAAAGGCTGCCGCTATACCAGTAAATGGCTCCCAATAAGATACCTAACATGAACCGAGGAAGAAAACCATAGAACTGCATGTGCATTGCTGAAAAAAGAAAAGCTGCAATAATGATTCCAGGCCACGGAGTCCGGAACATTTTTATTAATAACCGCTGTACCATACCACGGAATAATAATTCTTCCCCCACAGCTGCAAGGCCTGCAATACAAATTACATTCAGTACAAGATCCTGAATAGTATGTTTTGACAGCAAAGCATTCACCGTTTTTGCTGCTTCTTCTTCACTGCTTTTCATCCAGTCTTCCAAGCCATCTGGAAATTGAACATTCTTGTTTAATTCTCCTAACCAGTTGACTAATGGGAGGGCTACAATCATGGCGGCTATTGCTACTATGAAATAAAATCTATTAGAAGGTTTTTTCAATCCTAAATATTTTTTACTGTCGGTACTGAAAAACCTTGCGCATAAAAGTGATGGCACGAGAAACAGGCTGATGAACTGTACCACCTGCATTCCCCTGATAAAATTGATAATACCAGGTCTTGTTAAATCCCATTTTGAAGAATCGCTCAGTTCTGTGATATTAATTCCAGTAATTGCAGAAAGAATCATAGTCCCTAATAAGCCTAACAGAAAAAAACTAACCATCGCAATACTTATAAGTAGAAGAAACTGGCTGCCTGCTGATTTTGACTTTAATAAACCCTTCATTAAAAATTCTGGTTTTAAGAGTGTAAATTTGCCGTTTGTAAAATGGTAAAGATAGGCAACATACAACTACCTGAGTTTCCGCTGCTTCTGGCACCGATGGAAGATGTAAGCGACCCGCCGTTCCGGGCGGTATGTAAGGATAATGGGGCTGATCTGATGTATACGGAGTTTATCAGCAGCGAAGGTCTGATACGGGATGCCATTAAGAGCCGTAAAAAGCTGGACATTTTCGACTATGAACGTCCGGTGGGCATCCAGATATTTGGTGGCGATGAAGAAAGCTTATCATTAGCCGCAAAAATTGTTGAAGTCACCAATCCTGATTTACTGGACATCAACTTTGGTTGCCCTGTAAAAAAAGTGGCATTAAAAGGTGCCGGTGCTGGTGTATTGAGAGATATTGACTTAATGGTACGGTTAACCTCGGCTGTGGTAAAATCAACTTCATTACCAGTTACGGTAAAAACAAGGTTAGGCTGGGATGATAATACAAGAAATATTGAAGAAGTAGCCGAACGGTTACAGGATGTGGGCATAAAAGCATTGGCTATTCATGGACGTACAAGAACACAGATGTATAAAGGCGAAGCCGACTGGACATTGATTGGTAAAGTGAAAAATAATCCAAGAATCACTATTCCCATTTTTGGTAATGGTGATATTGATAGTCCCGAAAAAGCAGTAGAATATAAAAACCGCTATGGTGTGGATGGTGTAATGATTGGCCGTGCTGCGATTGGTTATCCCTGGATATTTAATGAGATAAAACATTTTATTAAAACAGGAGAACATTTACCGCCACCAACTATTGAAGACCGTTTGTTTGTTTGCCGCAAGCATTTGAATAAATCTATTGAATGGAAGAACCCGGTTGTAGGTATTAATGAAATGCGCCGCCACTATGCTAACTATTTAAAAGGTTTACCAAACATCAAAGAGTTCCGCAATAAACTGGTAACACTAACTACGGAAGAAGAAATAAATGCCGTGTTTGATGATATTGCCAGAACGTATGGTGGCTATGAGTTTGAAAAAACGCCGATTGAATTGGTAAACTATCATGAAAAATGCCCTGTAGAATAAGCCGCTTATGTCATTTTTATTTTCATCGCTTTCATCAAGCCATAAATTGAAACCAGCGTCCAGGTACCTTCAAGTATTACAAATGGCCAGTAATTGATAAGAAAAGAAGCATAACAAGCTAATGCTGCGCCTACAGCATTCAAAACATAAAACAATTTTCCATCTTGCGGCATTAACTTAGCCGTATTCAGCAAATAAGCTAACAAAATTAATGCTACTCCAACTGTTCCAATGATATCGTTGTAACTCATGCTTTACCTTGTATAAATGATTCAATGCCTTTGGTATAAATCTTTCCTCTTTTTTCTGCAAAGAAGTCTGCTGCTAATGCCAGCAAAGCCATAACAGCTAACGCCAAACCAAAACCTCGCCAGAAATCATTTGTAAAATCTCTGATAAAATAAATATATAAGCCTGCGCCAACCAATAAGAGAAATATTTCCACGTAACGGTAAATAATAAAATTCTTCATCACCATTTTCATTCTGGGTAATTCTTTTTCTTTTAGTTCAGAAGGATTCATATCATACGCATATACATTCCGCTGACGGTCGCTGTCACTTCTTTTATAAATTGTATACCCAATTACAGCC
>JANMFO010000062.1:0-6397 GCA_031374245.1 Chitinophagaceae bacterium
GCCAAACCAACATACGCCACTATGTCCATTGTGATATGCGACATGGAGTATAATAAATTACTCCGGGCAATCATATAAATACCCGCCGTTACCATTGTAGCAGCATGTATCAGTGCGGAAACTGGCGTAGGGCCTGCCATAGCATCTGGCAACCATGTATATAAAGGTATCTGTGCACTTTTACCAGTGGCACCTACAAATAATAATAAAGTAATAACAGTAACATCAGTTGTACTCAGTTTGGCCAAATTAGCGGCTGTGAATACTTCACTGTAAGAAACCGTGCCGAGTTTTTGAATCAGCCAAAATATAGCAATCAAGAAGGCCAAATCACCAATCCTGTTCATAATGAAAGCCTTGTTCGCTGCTTTATTGTATTCCTGTTTCTTAAACCAATAACCAATTAATAAATAAGAACAGAGGCCCACGCCTTCCCAACCGATGAACATGATAACGAAGTTGGCACCCATTACGAGCAGCAACATGGAGAAAATGAACAGGTTCAGATAAGAGAAATAACGACCGAAGTGTTCTGTCTTTTCTTCATGCATATAAGAAGTGGAATAGACATGAATGAGAAAGCCAACTCCGGTTATTATTAAAAGGAATAAAGAAGAAAGCTGGTCAATCTGAAAAGCAAATGGAATTTTCAGCGAACCAACACTGATAAAGTCAAAATAATGTGCCACATGAGTGTTGCCACCTTTTACCTGCAAGAACACCCAAATGCTGAGAACAAAAGAAGCAAGAATGACTCCAGAACCAATTATACCAATCGCTGATTTTGACAAATGCTTTCTTCCCAAACCATTGATGAGAAAACCAACCAATGGCAAGAGAGGAATCAAGTATACTATTTGCAACACATTCTGCATAAACTGTCTTCTAATGTTTCAACCTGTTCAAAAAATTCACATCCACCGAATGGATGTTCCTGTACATCATTACAATAATTGCCAGCCCTACACTTACCTCAGCCGCAGCTACAACCATGATGAAGAATACAAATAACTGTCCATCCATTCCGGCATTTGCATCAATGGCAGCGTTTTTCAAATAGTGCATTTTTGAAAAAGCTACGAGTAATAAATTCACTGCATTCAGCATCAGCTCTATGCACATGAAAATAATAATTGCATTACGACGTGTCAGCACACCTACTATGCCAATGGCAAATAAGGCAATAGAAAGGAATATGTAATAATTAATAGGCATCTTACTCTTTTTTACCAATTACAACGGCACCAACCATTGCACTCAAAAACAATACACTGCTTATTTCAAACGGTACTACATAAGTAGTAAACAACTCTTTTCCCAAATTCTTAATCAAGCCAATGCTTCCTTCGTTTACCAAAGCCTGCTGTTGTTTGATGTCGGTATCTTTTAATGCTGCTACCAGCACAAGCAATAAACAACCACCTGCCACTGCACCCGCCATCTTTAACCAACGGTTCTTTTGTGGCTCTGTTTCTTTATTCAGGTTCATCAGCATTATCACAAACAGGAACAATACCATAATGGCCCCGGCATACACAATAATATTTACGATAGCCAGGAACTGCGCATTCAATAAAATATAATGACCGGAAATAGAGAAGAAGGTAACAATCAACCACAGTACACTGTAAACAGGGTTCTTGCTGGTAATCACCATCAAAGCACTGAACAATGCCACTACTGAAAGAAACCAAAATAATATTTGTGTGGTACTCATTTCTCTTAAGCCGTTAATCTTTCTTAGTTCTTTACCGCTTTTTCTCCCAATGCTTTTTCATATGCCTCTTTATCAGTCACGGGATTCGGTATTAATAAATCATCTTTCTTATATATAAATCCTTTTCGTCCGTAATTAGCCGGCGCAAAAGTCTGCGATAAATAAATCGCATCTTTCGGACAAGCTTCTTCGCATAATCCGCAAAAAATACAACGCAGCATATTTATCTCATACTTTGCTGCATATTTTTCTTCCCGGTATAAGTTTTCTTCACCGGGTAATCTTTCCGCTGCTTCCATTGTAATCGCTTCTGCGGGACAAGCCACTGCGCACAATCCACAAGCCGTACAATTCTCTCTTCCTTCTGCATCACGGTTCAGCACATGCAAGCCTCGAAATACTTTGGAGAAAGTTCTTGTTTGCTCAGGATATTGTATTGTCGCCTTCTTTTTAAACAGGTGACTGATAGTAATACCCATGCCTTTGACAATATTCCAGAGATAAATACTCTCTAAGAAAGTCATTGGTTTACGGTCTACTTCTTTTGCTCTTTGTGTTAACATACTTTATAAAAGTTCGCAAATATATTGTTATCAGTCCGAAAGTCGGGTGACCGAAAGACGGAAAGAATATTTCTTTACAATCGACTAATCTTTCGGACTTCCAGACTTGCGGTCATTCGGACTTAAGACTATTTCTTCAACCACAACAACACTGCCGCCGTAATAATCATATTTACCAAAGCCAATGGTATCAATTTCTTCCATCCCAGGTTCATCAATTGGTCATAACGGAAACGGGGGATTGTCCACCGAATCCATAAAAACACAAACAGGAAAAAAGATATTTTAATCATAATCACACTGAAACTGATAAAAGTCATCCAGAATGAACTCAAACCCCACGATGCTTCATTCACAAATGGAATATCGTAGCCACCGAAATATAAAGTCACCATTACCGCACTGCTGATAAACATATTGATGTATTCAGCAAACAAATAAAAGCCCAGCTTCATGGATGAATATTCCTGGTGATACCCAAAGTTTAATTCATTTTCCGCTTCTGGTAAGTCGAACGGGGTTCGGTTACACTCTGCAAGAGCACAAACAAAGAATATGATAAAACCCAGCGGCTGATAAATAATATGCCATCCATGTTGTACCTGGTTCGCCACAATCTCACTCATTTTTAATGACCCGGTCATAAACAGAACAGCAATCAATGCAAGCCCCATTGGCAATTCATAAGACACCATCTGAGATGCTCCACGAATGGCCGCTATCAGGGAGAATTTATTATTCGATGCCCAGCCACCAATCATTATTCCATACACACCCACACTTACAATACTGAAGACTAATAAAATTCCCATGTCCACATCGGCGACCTGCATCGGAATCACAGCACCTTTTGCCGTAATAAATGGTGCAGCCCAGGGTATAACGGTACTTGTGACTAACGCAGTAATCATAGCCAATACAGGACCGAGTATAAATAAAAATTTATTAGATGCTAACGGAATAATTTCTTCCTTAAAAAACAGTTTACCGCCATCAGCCAGTGGTTGAAAGATACCAAATGGTCCCGCCCTGTTGGGCCCAATACGGTCTTGTAACCAGGCAGCCACTTTTCTTTCTGCATATGTAGTGTACATAGCTATAAAGAAGGATAAGCCTATTATGCAGGCTATCAGCACAGCTTTTCCCAAAACGAACCACAAGTCTATTGACGATAAGTACATATACCCTAAATCCCTCAAGGGACTTTTAGTGTTTTAAAGAAAAAAACCTCACATATTCAAAATCCTCTAAATGAAATATTTCAATTCCAACTATTATTAACTCCCGTTACTCCCCTTTTGGGGCGGGGGTAAATGTCTTACTCGTTGCAGGCCCCGGCAGTTCACTCAGTTCCACATTATTTACATCACTGATGCTGTGAATATCCATAAGTAATTTCGGGTCTCTGCCGCCCATTACTTCTGCAATTGTTTCCTTTGGTTTACGCATACCCAGATAATGTCCTTGCGAAATAACGGAGTGACGGTTAATCTTTGTGGGCCCTTCAATCACCCAATCATTGGCATGTTTCTTATCAAAGCGGCAGGTGTTACAAATCCAGCCGGGCTTGCCATCATAGCTTTGCACTTCGCCCCATTCATCTTTTCTGGCTGTTACTCTTAATACATCATCGCCACGTTGCCAAAGAGTTACTTTACCACAACACTTGTCGCAATCACGGTGAGCATCTACCGGCTTGGTAAACCATACACGGTTTTTAAACCGGAATGTTTTATCTGTCAATGCTCCAACAGGACACACATCAATCATATTTCCGCTAAAGTCATTATCTATCGCTTTTGAAATGTAAGTAGATATTTCTGCATGATCGCCCCTGTCTAAAATTCCATGTACTCTGTTATCTGTTAATTGGTCAGCCACGTATGTGCAACGATAACAAAGAATACATCTTGTCATGTGCAGTTGTATGTACGGACCTATATCTTCCTTCTCAAATGTTCTTCTTTTGAATTCGTAACGGGTATCTTCTTTACCATGTTCGTAACCTAAATCCTGTAAGTGGCACTCTCCTGCCTGGTCGCATATCGGGCAATCTAACGGATGATTCAACAACAAAAATTCCACAACACCGGCTCTTGCATCCTGCACTCTTTCACTGGTAATATTTTTTACAATCATGCCATCCATTACATTGGTGCGGCATGATGCAACTAATTTCGGCATTGGTCTTGGATCAGCAGTAGAACCTGCAGCCACTTCCACCAGACAGGTACGGCATTTACCACCGCTTCCTTTTAGTTTACTGTAAAAGCACATAGCAGGCGGTGTTACATCACCACCAATCTGCCGTGCAGCAGTTAATATAGATGTACCCGGAGCCACTTCGACAGTTATGTTGTCAATAGTAACTTTAAAATTTGCAGGTGCTTCTTTTTTTACTTCGTCAGCCATTTTGTTAATTCAAAAATCAAAATTAAAAAATCAAAAACTTCACAGTTTTCAAATTTCTACCTGGAGTTGATAATTATAGAAGCAATGATTTTAGAAATCTCGTCTGCTTCCTTTATCAGTACTTCTATTTTCTCTTTTGGCACTTCTAATGTTTCTTTAATCAGGCAAAGCCAATATTTTGTTTCATTTGCCGATTTTAACGCTATCACATAAAAGTTCTTCCAGTCCTTTTTAGAACTTCCAGACTTTCCTTCGACTACATTAGCCCCAATAGAAGTTGCGCTTCTCACTAATTGGTCAAACAAAGAACGATAAACCGTTTCATACTTACACTCTCTTATAAATAATATCACTTCCTTCGAAAAATAAAAACATCTGTGACTTATCTTAAAAGGCTTCCCCTCTTCATGCACTTCAAAAGTCTCAAAGGAATCTTCCACGATTTTGATTTTTGACTTTTGAATTTTAACTTGTCACCGGCACATGTATCGGGTCTGCATAATGCATCAATCCATAGTTCCTTCTCTGCGCATCATCCGGGTTAGTGATATGCCATTCAAACTCATCCCTGAAATGCCGAATAGCAGCTGCAACCGGCCATGCCGCTGCATCACCAAGCGGACAAATCGTATTGCCTTCAATCTTCCGTTGTATATCCCAGAGCAAATCTATATCGCTCATCTTTCCTTTACCATTCTCAATGTTCAGTAATATTTTTTCCATCCAGCCTGTTCCTTCACGGCAGGGCGAACATTGTCCGCAACTTTCATGGCGATAGAACCTTGCTAAAGTGTAAGTATGTTTTACCACACACTGTGTATCATCCAAAACAATGAATCCACCCGAACCCATCATAGAGCCAGTGGCAAATCCTCCATCAGCCAAACTCTCATAGGTCATCATCCTTTTTTCGCCTTTCGCTGTTGTCAATAATAAATTAGCGGGTAAAATAGGAACAGACGAGCCTCCGGGAATACAAGCTTTTAGTTTTCGTCCGTTGGCAATGCCGCCACAATATTCATCACTGTAAATAAATTCTTCAACAGAAATGGTCATATCAATTTCATACACACCCTGCTTCTTGATATTGCCGCAGGCGGAAATCAATTTTGTACCAGTTGATTTACCTATACCAATTTTTGCATACTCTTCTCCACCTTCATTAATGATAGGAACAACTGCTGCAATTGTTTCTACATTATTCACTACCGTCGGGCAATCCCATAAGCCTTTTACAGCAGGAAACGGTGGTTTAATTCTTGGATTACCTCTTTTCCCTTCTAATGATTCGAGCAACGCCGTTTCTTCACCACAGATATAAGCACCGGCGCCACGTTGTACATAAATCTCTAAATCGTAACCAGTACCTAAAATATTTTTACCCAACCATCCATTATTTTTTGCTTCCGCAATGGCCTGTTCAAGTATATCAACAATCCAGGCATATTCACCACGGATGTAGATGTATGAACGTTTTGCACCTAATGCAAAAGAAGATGTAATCATTCCTTCAATCAGCAAATGCGGAATGAATTCCATTAAATACCTGTCCTTGAATGTTCCGGGTTCAGATTCATCTGCATTTACTACTAAATAACGAGGCACTCCTTCAGGCTTGGCAAGGAAACTCCATTTCATACCAGTAGGAAATCCAGCACCACCACGACCTCTTAATCCACTTTTCTTCACTTCATCTGTTACAGCA
>JANMFO010000251.1:0-2010 GCA_031374245.1 Chitinophagaceae bacterium
ACAATTAGTATTTAAAATTCTTACTTATGTATAATGAAGATACCACTTAACTATAAAAAAAGGAGAAATATGATTTTACTATCTGCAAACGTTTAAATACACTATACATTATTCAAAACAGATACTTAACTTCATAACAAATTGTAAAAGCGTATGAAGTTCAGGATACCTGCAGTTGCCTTTACTTTGATTTGCACCATTACAGTCATTATTTCCTGTTTTAAAAAAAAAGGAAGCAGGTCTGCAAAATTGCCTGAAACTATAAGTTATAATTTTCATATTCGCCCCATACTTTCCGACAAGTGTTTTAAGTGCCACGGCCCCGATGCCAATAAAAGAAAAGCCCATTTGAGGCTTGATATCGCCGACAGTGCCTATGCTTCGCTTACAGAAACTAAAGGTGCATTTGCAATCATTCCAGGTAAACCTGAAGAATCAGAGTTGTATAAAAGAATTATTTCTGATGATTCTTCCTATATGATGCCTTCTCCGGAAGCACATTTAGGAACACTTACTCCATATGAAATTACATTATTTAAAAAATGGATTCAGCAGGGAGCTAGGTATGAAACGCACTGGGCATTTATTCCTCCGCAAAAAAAAATATTGCCAAAAGTTGAAAATACAAACTGGGTAAAAAATGAGATTGATTATTTTATAACAAATAAACTGGAAGAAAAAGGGTTGACAGCCAATAAAGAAGCAGACAAAGAAAGATTGCTTAAAAGGTTGGCATTGGATATTACCGGTTTGCCTCCATCTATTGAAATGATGGATAAATTAATAAATGATAAATCTGCCAATGCTTACGAAAAAATTGTAGATGAATTATTGGAAACGCCGCAATATGGAGAAAAAATGGCTGTGCATTGGTTGGATGTAGCCAGATACGCCGACAGTTATGGTTACCAGGATGATAACATCAGAACACAATGGCCATGGAGAGATTGGGTGATTCATGCATTTAATAAAAATATGCCTTATGACCAGTTTATTACCTGGCAAATTGCTGGTGATATGATTCCAAATGCCACTAAGGAACAAATATTAGCTACAGGGTTTTTCCGTAATCATAAATACACCGAAGAAGGTGGTGTTATTCCTGAAGAATACCGGATGGAATATTTAATTGATAAAACAAAAACTTTTACAAAAGGTATACAGGGCATTACCCTGGAGTGTGCCCAGTGTCACGACCATAAATACGATCCTTTTAAGCAACTAGATTATTATTCCGTACTTGCTTTTTTCAACAATACCAAAGAAAAAGGATATGAAGGAGATGTTAGTGTTTCAAAGCCGGCTAAATATCCAATTTTAAAAATAAGTGATGATGAAATAAAAAACGCTTTATCCTTTATTAATAAAAAAGATACCGGCATGATGACGGTATCTGTAATGGCTGAAGATACTTTCCGTAAAACTTATTTATTGAGTCGTGGTGTGTATGACAAGCCCATTGGAGAACCCTTAGTGCCTTCTGCTATTCCTGCTGTTATGAAGTTTGATGAAACCAGGTATGAACGTAACAGAATTGGTTTAGCTAAATGGACTACGGATAAACAAAATCCATTAACAGCAAGAGTTTTTGTAAACCAGGTTTGGCAGGATTTTTTTGGAAGAGGCATTGTAAAAACTTCCGGCGACTTTGGTATGCAGGGAGAATTACCTACTCATCCTGAATTACTCGATTGGCTGGCTGTAGATTTTATGGAGCATGGCTGGGATATTAAACGGTTGGTAAAACAAATTGTACTATCCGCTACTTACCGGCAATCTGTTAAAACAACTGATGAAAAACAAAAGAAAGACCCCGATAATATTTATTTATCAAGAGGACCAAGAAATCGATTATCTGCAGAATTTGTTCGCGATGTTGTTTTAAGCAGCAGTGGACTATTGGTAAAAACAATTGGTGGCCCAAGTGTAAAGCCTTATCAGCCCAAAGGATTATGGGAAGGAGCAACATCTGGCAGAGGGGTGCTAGCTACTTACAAACAGGATAAAGGG
>JANMFO010000103.1:0-4895 GCA_031374245.1 Chitinophagaceae bacterium
ATTAAAGCTATTTTCTATCAATTACTTTCAGTTTAGATACAATCACATTAATAAAAAATCAGAATAGGTCTACTACCGCAAAGGATTAACGTTGACTTGCCAACTGAGCTATATAACCTATTAATGGCGGCCCTAATAAAAAACCCAGAAAGCTGATACTGGATACAGCTGCTATCGCCATGCCAGGTGCTATTTTGGTTGATTTTGTAGCGGTGCTGTACACTGTTGGTACTACAGATGAAACACCAAAACCAACAATTAAAAAACCAAGTGTGGCCGTAATCAGGTAAGGAAACAAAACAGCAATCATCAAACCAGTTAAAATAAGTATGCCGCTTGCCTGCAACATTTTTTTTCTTCCAATCCTTGCTATGATTCTGTCAACAGTAAAACGGCCCGTTGTCATCATAATCATAAAAGAAGCGTACCCAACTATTACTAACGATTGCGGCACCTTCACTACTTCTTTGAAATATACACCGCTCCAGTCAAACATAGTTCCTTCAGCAGCCATACAGCAAAAAGATATAAGGCCGAGCTGTATCAGTGTACTATCAGGTTTTGAAAAGAATTTTTTCTTTTCCCCTGCTGCTGACACTCCGGGAATAAGATATTTTCTTGCTATAAATGCAATTATTAATACCAATGCAATGACAATGAAAAAATGTGGCCGGGGTGCCAATTTTAAATTCATCATCAACAAACCAACCAATGCACCAGTAAATCCTGCTAAACTCCAGGCACCATGAAAGGAGGCCATGATGGGGCGTTCATATATTTTTTCTGCCAACACTCCTTGTGTGTTTACAGATATATTACTCATGTTACCAAACACTCCAAAAAAGAATAATGCAAGGGCCAGTTGCCATCCCTGCGTGGCCCATCCAAGATTGGTTAATTCCAATGCATAAAGCAAAATAGCAATTGATAAAACAGAGCGGCTTCCATATTTGGTTACTAATCTGCCCGACACCGGCATCATAATCAATTGGCCCATGGGCAATGCCAGCAATATACTGCCAAGTTCCGCTTCACTAAGGTGCAGCTTGGTTTTTATATCCGGAATCCTGCTGGCCCACGATGCAAAACATAATCCCTGGCAGAAATAAAACGCTGCCACTGCCAGTCGCATAGTCGATCTTGGAACACTACTTTGCAAAGGAGTTGTTACGGGAGTATTTATAAAAAAAAATTAAAGATTGATTGCAGGAGTGCCGTTGTTTCTTTTCCATACTATCACATTTGTATTCGTTCAACAATACTTACATACGGCCTGCATGAAGATTGAAGATAATTCATACACCCGGCTTATTTTTCCAAGGTTAAAAAACAATCGTTTTCGGTTGATAAAACAGCCTGTTCCTTTTTTTCAGCCTTATATAAACGGTTTGCCAACTTCGTTTCAAATGAGTACCTTGACTTACCTAAAGCAACCGTTATGATATTCGTTTATATTTTCGTTGGATTAATAGCCACATTGCTGGTAGTAGCAGCACTGATGCCTAAAGTTTTTAATGTAGAAAAAACGATTGTGATAAGTAAACCTCTTGCAGATGTAATGAACCGTGTTGGCGATTTGAATTATTATAGCCAATGGAACCCCTGGCAGCAATCAGACCCTACTGCAAAAAATACAGTCACTGGCACGCCGAAGTCATACGGCCATAAATATGCATGGGAGGGGAAAAAAGTAGGTGTAGGCAGTTTAACGCTTAATAATATGGATGATAAGCATATTCATTTTGACCTTGAGTTTTTAAAACCATGGAAAAGTAAAGCAAAAGACAACTGGCTGTTTGAACCCTGGGGCAATGAAGGTGAAACTAAAGTAACCTGGCAAAACAGCGGAGCACTTCCCTGGCCAATTGCAAGACTGATGGGACCTATGATTAATAAAAATTTGAATTACCAGTTTGAACAGGGATTAGGTAATCTTAAAAAGATGTGTGAATCCTGATTAATTTAATTAACCAGATAGCTTATAATTTTTCAAGATTCTTCACCGTCAATTTGTTTTCGATATTCCCGGTATTTAATGTTGTCGCAGGCTCAAACAGCATTATCTCTACTTCTTCTTTAGCAACTGGTTTGTGCTCAACGCCACGGGGCATAATTAAAAATTCTCCCGCATTAATGGTAATTATTTTATCTCTTAAGTGCATATCAAAACTTCCTTTCACGACATAGAATAATTCATCTTCGCTATCATGGTGATGCCATATAAACTCTCCCTGAAATTTTACCAGTTTTACCTGTTGCCCATTTAATTCTCCTGCAATACGGGGATTGAAATAATCATTGAAAGTGGAAAGTTTTTCTGCTACGTTTACTTTTTCCATATAACTATGTTAAACCTTATTATTGAATTGAGATATTATCAGCCGCCTCTTTGGCCTTTTTACGTAATATATTTACATCGCTATCCGGATTATCATATACTAATGCCACAGCCATTCTCCTGTAAGGCCTGGTAGATGGTTTACCAAAAATTCTTATCTCGGTATTGGTTTGTTCTAATGCTTTTTCAACACCGGTAATAGTAAAATGTTCTGCTGACTTATTGGCTAATACTACAGCACTGGCTCCGGCCCTTTCTAATTTTATTTCAGGAATAGGTAGTCCCAAAATAGTTCTTGCATGGAGTTCGAATTCGGATAGATTTTGTGTGCCAGCCAATGTTACCATACCTGTATCATGCGGACGGGGGCTGAGCTCAGAGAAATAGACACCTTTATCCGCTAAGAAAAACTCTACTCCCCACAATCCTGCACCAGTTAGTGCAGTGGTAACTTGTTGAGCCATGGCACAAGCTTCGGTATAATCTTTTTCGCTGATAGCAACCGGCTGCCAACTTTCCTGGTAATCACCTCTTTCCTGTCTATGACCTATCGGCGGACAAAATAATGTAACTCCATTCTTTTGTGTGACAGTCAACAGTGTTATTTCTGTATGAAAAGAAATAAACTCTTCAATAATTACTTCTTGAATATCGCCTCTTGAATTATTAATAGCATAATCCCAAACAGCTTGCTGGTCTTCTGGTTTCTTTAATACACTTTGCCCTTTACCACTTGATGACATCAATGGTTTTACCACACAGGGCAATCCAACTTCATTAACTGCTTTGGTAAATTCTTCAAAAGTGGTCGCATAAAAGTATCTGGCGGTTCTTAGTCCAAGCTCCTTACTCGCCAGGTCTCTTATCAGCTTGCGGTTCATTGTAAAGTTGGCCGCTTTGGCACTGGGTACCACCTGCATATTTTGTTTTTCATATTCATAAAAACGTTCAGTACGAATAGCTTCTATTTCAGGAACTACCAAATCAGGTTTATGCCTGGCAACAATTGCATCTAACTCCCCGCCATTAAGCATATCTATTATTTCAAACCCATCAGCCACTTGCATGGCCGGCGCCCCGGCATAGCTATCAACAGCAATCACTGTTTGTCCCAGTCTTTTTAAGGCTATCACCAATTCTTTGCCAAGTTCACCGCTGCCGAGGAGGAGGATTTTTTTATGCATCCTGCAAAGTAAATATTTTATAACTGGTGATATAATTTTTCAGAATGAACTTATTTTTACCTGAATGAAATTATATATTTTCTTTCTTGTTCTTCTTTTTGCTTCCTGTTCTGTAAGTAATAACCCGTTACGTAAACAAGTAAAGCAATTACAAAAAGGTATTATTAAAGATGATACCAGTTACGTGTATGCTTTGCCTTTTGAAGAAGGTAAAACCTTCCGGGTGATTCAGGGATACTTCAGCCGCTTTACGCACAAAGAAAGGGCTGCTCTTGATTTTAATATGAAACGGGGAACCAACATTGCTGCTGCACGGGAAGGTGTGGTGGTAAGGGCTAAAGAAGATGGAACAAAAGGCGGGTTAAAAAGTAAGTACCGGGCGCATGGCAATAATATTGTAATACAACACCCGGATGGATCAAGAGCCGGTTACTGGCATTTGCAACACAATGGTGCATTGGTAAATGTTGGCGATACAGTAATGAAGGGACAAATAATTGCATTGAGTGGAAAAACAGGTTACGCCTTTACGCCACATCTTCACTTTTTAGTTTGGCGGTCTGGTGGCGGGCAATGGCAACAAATACTTACAAGGTTTCAAACTTTGAAAGGAATAAAGTATTTAAGGAGCTGGAAAAAATACCGTAACAGCAACCCAGAGTAGTTATTTTTGAAAAAATACTTTCATTGCAGGAAATATATCAGCAGTTTATTGAAGGAATGCAACACACGACATGGCTTGAATACATTGCTGTATTTGCCGGTATTGCCAGTGTGTGGTTTAGTCGCAAGGAGAACATACTCGTTTACCCGGTGGGGCTGATTAATACTATTATCTATATTTATTTAAGTTTTAAATTTCACCTGCCCGGTGAGGCTAGTGTAAATTTTTATTATACCGTTATGAGTGTATACGGTTGGTATATCTGGATGAAAAAAGATACCCGGCAGGAAACGGTGTTACATATCAGTTATAGCAACAACCAGATGTGGCTAAACCAGGTATTGTTTTTTCTTTTCTTTTATTTTACCATTTATTTTTCATTAGTTTATCTGAAGGATAAATTTTTTGACGGTGCTATTCCATGGGCAGATGCTTTTGCTTCAGCTACAGCTTTTACCGGCATGTGGTTGATGACAAGGAAAAAAGTAGAAAGCTGGTATTGGTGGATTGCAACAAACATTTCTTCCATTCCTTTGTATTTTGTAAAAGGCTTGATGTTTACCAGCGTTTACTATTTTGTTTTGCTGATTATGGCTGTATCCGGACTTATTGAATGGACAAAGAAAGCAAAAAAACAACAGGTTGTTTAGGCCTGTTGCTTCCATAATCTATTATATGGGTGATTTTTGTTGCTCATCTTCATGCCCTT
>JANMFO010000135.1:0-4703 GCA_031374245.1 Chitinophagaceae bacterium
ACCAGGATGGAATATGTAAAATATTCTGCCACCTGGGTGGAATGGGCATTAACATTAGCCGGTATTGCTACTTTCTTTTTATTCTTTACCATCGTTTCAAAGTTTGTCACTGTTATTCCCATTTCAGAATTTGGTGAAAAGGAAAAGCAACTGGTTGCACCAATAATAGAAAAAGAAATGGTTCTGGCGAATGATCCAATAAAATAAAATCGATAGCCTGCAAATAAAATATTATGAAACAAATTTCAATAGCACCTTGTAAAAAAGCCTTCCGCCAAATAATTATTTTGACCGGGTTGCTTACCATTTTTTTGGTTCCTGCCAGGCTGTTTGCACAAGCTGACAGTACCACAGTACAAAAAGAAGATACTGTTACACAGGAAGAATCTTCGTTGATTTCCCCTTCATTGGAATTCTTAGGTGTACAGAAAGGAGATAACAGTATTGACCTGAAAGTAACGATACAAGCCAAAGTAAAAAAATCTCCTGTCAAATTACCCCTGTTGAAAGTTTCCTTACTGCAGATCACTGACACAGCAGAAAAAGAACTTGGTTTCGTAATTACGAATGGCCAGGGCAAAGCTGTGTTCAATGTAAAGGCAGATGCAGTGGCTGCAGACAAAGAGGGTAAACTGCATTTTAAAGCTTCTTTTGCGGGCAACAAAGCAATGGATCCGGCAGAAGAAGAAATAACTTTTAAAAGGGGCCGCCTGATAATTACTCCTGTAAAAGAAGACTCATTACTAAGCGTACAGGTAAAACTGATAGATGTGGGTACTGGTACGGAAATTCCGGTACCTGAAACGTTGGTTGGAATATTTGTAAAAAGGTCATTCTTTCCTTTAAAAGTTGGAGAGGGGACGACAGATGTAAATGGTGAAGCAACTGTTGAAATTCCTAATAACCTGCCAGGCGATGCCAAAGGAAATATTACCCTGCTGGCTAAACTAGATGAAAATGAAACTTATGGTAACCTGGAAGCTTCCGTGTTACAACCATGGGGAACTCCCGTTTCTGACAAAATGAGTGATCTGCCAAGAGCCTTATGGAGCACCCATCCACCTCTCTGGATGTTAATTACTTTTATTATCCTGGTTGGAACTGTATGGGGTCACTATCTTGTTATTATTATTCAATTATTCAGGTTAAGAAAAGAGGAACCTGAGCTTGATTCTCCTACTGTTGAACATCTTTCTTAACAAAAAAAATAATATTATGGATGAAGAAAACCGTGCTCCTTAAATGCAACTAATTCTTAAAAAAAAGAATCTAATTAATAAGTAAAAACAATAAAACATGAAAAAGAAAGTCTTTATACTTGTCGCTGGTTTATTTGCGATTATGCTGTTTGCCTTTGCTCCTAAAATGACCTCCAATGACCCTTGGCCGGTTCCCGATGCTTATAAAAACAAAGTTAATCCTTTAAAGGGGGATGTCGCCTCTGTTGCAGAAGGTAAAACCCTGTATGGTACCCATTGTAAATCCTGTCACGGCACAAAAGGAAAAGGAGATGGACCTAAAGCAGCTCAGTTAGATACTGAAAGCGGCGATTTTACCAAAGCTTCTTTCCAGTCTCAGACTGATGGAGCATTATTTTATAAGACTTTTGAAGGTCGTAAAGACATGCCTTCATTCAAAAAGAAAATTCCTGATGCCAATGATATCTGGTCAGTTGTAAATTATATAAGGACACTCAAATAATTCCTTAACGATTTTTTAATTAGTACAAAGACTGTTTTGATTAACGGTCTTTGTATTTTATATAAATAGCCATTCCTCCTGCCTGTTTAAGAAATTATCTTGCCGGGAGTAAAAATCTTACGATTTTGCAGTTCGTTCCGGATTTATGGCCTCATCAAAAAAAGCAGCAGTTGGCTTCATATTCATCACCCTCTTAATTGATGTGATGGGATGGGGATTGATTATCCCCGTAATGCCCAAATTGATTTCTGAATTGAAAGGCATTCCTATAAACGAAGCCAGTCCTTACGGGGCTTTGTTATTGTCGGTTTATGCCATTACCCAATTTGTATTTGCGCCACTTATCGGCAATCTCAGTGATAAATATGGCCGCCGCCCTGTATTGCTTTCCTCATTATTAGGTTTTGGCATTGATTATATTTTCCTGGCCTTAGCTCCTACTTATGGCTGGTTATTTCTGGGTCGCATCATTGCTGGCATAACCGGTGCCAGCTTTACTACAGCTACGGCCTACATTGCTGATGTAAGCACTGCTGAAACAAGAGCAAAAAATTTCGGAATGATTGGTGCGGCTTTCGGATTGGGTTTTGTTATCGGTCCTGCATTGGGCGGATTATTAGCAGGCTTTGGAGTAAGAGCTCCCTTTTATGCTGCTGCCGGGCTTTGTTTAATAAATGCTTTATACGGCTATTTTGTTTTGCCCGAATCACTAAACAAAGAAAACCGCCGCCCTTTTGAATGGACAAGAGCTAATCCATTTGGTTCATTAAAATTTTTGCAAAAAACTCCCGGTATCGGTGGCCTTGCCATTTCTTTCTTTTTAATCTATTTGGCAGCTCAGGCGGTGCAGGGCAATTGGAGTTTTTTCACCATTCATCGGTTCGGATGGACGGAGGGGTTGGTTGGTATTTCGCTGGCAGTAGTGGGTTTGCTGGTTGGTGTAGTGCAGGGAGGATTAATAAGAATAGTAAATCCAAGGTTGGGTAATGAGAAAAGTATTTACCTCGGCCTCTTATTATATACACTGGGATTAGTACTCTTTGCATTTGCCTCCGAAGGCTGGATGATGTTTGTTTTTTTGGTGCCTTATTGCTTAGGGGGAATAGCGGGTCCATCATTGCAGGCTATAATATCCCAACATGTACTACCGAATGAGCAGGGAGAACTACAAGGTGCTTTGACAAGTTTAATGAGCCTTACTACCATTATTGGCCCTTTGATCATGAACAATCTGTTCAGGTATTTTACAACCAATAAAGCCCCTTTTTATTTTCCGGGAGTATCTTTTTTGCTTGGTGCAATCTTTATGCTGCTGAGTGTACTCATTGCCTGGAAAGTTTTGAGCCGTGAAAGAATAATAAGAGTAAACCAAACCGTTTGATCTGTAACATCTTTTATTCCTGATTGTCTGCCACAAACCTAATAAAAATCATATCTCATTATGAGATAAAGCACTAAATAATAGTAAACCGGATTCGATCTTTACAACACTGAAATAAATTCTACGTTTCAGCACCACGATTGCCTACCTTTTTATAAATTCCATTCTAAATAATTTGAATTATGTCAAATCAATCCAACTTTTTTGCCATGGAAACAGCTCCTGCCCGTGCAGAGCTGGAAACATGGGTTAAACAAATTGCCGCATTCTGCGAAGCCACTAATGTACATTGGTGCGATGGTTCAAAGGAAGAATATGATGGCCTGTGCCAATTACTGGTACAGAAAGGAACTTTTATCCAACTGAATCCGGAAAAAAGACCCAACAGTTTTGCCTGCTTCAGCGACCCCAGTGATGTAGCAAGGGTAGAAGACAAAACTTTTATCTGTAGTCTTCGTAAAGAAGATGCTGGTCCTACCAACAACTGGATGGATCCTATTCCCATGAAAAAGAAATTGCAGGACTTGCTGCAGGGTGCCATGAAGGGAAGGACTTTATATGTTATTCCTTTTTGTATGGGTCCTCTAGGTTCTCCGCTATCAAGATATGGTGTACAGATTACCGATTCAGAATATGTAGTTGTGAATATGCGTATTATGACCCGCATGGGAAGTGAAGTGCTTCCGTATTTGCAAAAGAAAAGCTATGTAAAATGTTTGCACTGCGTTGGCGCACCGTTGGAAGGAAATCAGAAAGACAGCAGCTGGCCCTGTAGTCCGGATGTAAAATATATTTCGCATTTCCCTGAAGAACGTTTGATTATTTCTTACGGCAGTGGTTATGGTGGTAATGCATTGATGGGGAAAAAATGTTTTGCCCTTCGCATTGCTTCGTCTATGGGAAGAGAAGAGGGTTGGCTTGCAGAACACATGTTGCTTATGGGTGTTGAATCTCCGGATAAAGTAAAAACATATGTAGCCGCTGCATTCCCCAGTGCCTGCGGTAAAACAAACTTTGCGATGCTGATTCCACCTGAAAAATTTGAAGGATGGAAAGTAACGACAGTTGGCGATGATATTGCCTGGATACATAAAGGAGAAGATGGTGGTTTATATGCCATCAATCCCGAAGCCGGTTATTTTGGTGTAGCCCCCGGTACAAATTACCATACTAATCCTAATGCGATGGAAAGCATAAAAGCGAACACCATCTTTACCAATGTAGCTATTACACCTGATAAAGATGTATGGTGGGAAGGATTGACAAAGGAACCCCCGGAAGGTCTGATTGACTGGCATGGCAAACCCTGGGATCCAAAAAGTGGTAAACCAGCTGCACATGCGAATTCAAGGTTTACAGCTCCGGCTTATCAAAATCCGGCTATTGATAAAGATTGGGATAATCCTAATGGTGTGCCTATTTCAGGATTCATCTTTGGTGGAAGAAGAAGTACTGGTGTGCCATTAGTATACCAATCATTCAACTGGAACTTTGGTGTGTACCTGGCAACAACAATGGGTAGTGAAACAACCGCAGCTGCTTTTGGTGAAGTAGGAAAAGTGCGTCATGATCCATTTGCTATGTTACCGTTTATGGGTTATCATATTGGTGATTATGTAAA
>JANMFO010000182.1:0-13327 GCA_031374245.1 Chitinophagaceae bacterium
CTCCGGCGGAGAAGTTGGCTCCTTCATTGGCAATCACTAATCCTTTATAACTTTTTTCAGCTTTATCAATGGCTGTTTGCATACCGGCTAATACATCACCGCCTATACTTCCCATTTTGGTGAACCATTGTAATCCAAGCACATCATCTCCCAATTCATACAAACGGCAACTGCCATTCTTCCAGATTTGTTTATCTGTATAATTGCTCATTACAATAAAAGCCCCTCCGCCCCCCGAAGGCGGGATCTGATAACCCGATGATGCCGGGCTATAATAAAGGCGTTTACCATTTTCAATCTTGTAAAATGATTTATTTCCGGCAGCTAGCATTTCGTCTACCCATGGTGCCACTTTATAACCAGCAGCTTTCATAGCTTCGGTAGTTTTGGCAACACCTAACACATCCCAGCTTTCAAATGCACCAATCTCCCAGCCAAAGCCAGCCATCATACCATCATCTACCCGGTATAGTTCATCACTTATTTCAGGAATGCGGTGTGAGATATAAGAGAATAAACCATAATGAAAGAGCCGATAAAACTCACCGGCTTTGTCCTGTCCAGCCACCAGCATTTTTAATCTGGTATATAAATCATCAATTGGCTTGGCAGCTTCTAATGTGGCAAACTTTGGTTTTACCCTTGCACCATATTCCATGGTATCAAGATTCAACGTCAGTATTTCTTTTTCACCGCCTGCACCTTTTGTTTTTTTGAAAAATCCTTGTCCTGTTTTATCACCCAACCAGTTATTAGCAATCATTTTATCTAACCAGGCAGGAATATTGAACTGATCTTTTGCTTCATCGTTGGGGCAGTTATCAGCCACGCCTTTCGCCACTTTAACTAATGTATCTAATCCTACTACATCACCTGTTCGGAAGGTGGCAGATTTTGGACGGCCAATAATTGGTCCTGTCAATGCATCTATTTCATCTATGCTGAGTTTCAGTTTCTCTTTTACATTCATTATCGCCATCATACCAAACACACCAACACGGTTGGCAATGAAAGCTGGTGTGTCTTTGCATAACACCGTTGTTTTTCCTAAATACAAATCACCATAATTCATCAGGAAGTCAACCACTTCAGGGTCGGTATATGGGGTTGGAATAATTTCCAGCAATCTTAAATACCGTGGTGGATTGAAAAAGTGAGTACCACAGAAATATTTTTTAAAATCTTCGCTTCTTCCTTCAGCCATCATGTGGATAGGTATCCCAGATGTATTAGATGTAATCAGCGTCCCGGGTTTCCTGTATTTTTCTACTTGTTCAAATACTTTTTGTTTAATATCTAATCTTTCTACCACCACTTCAATTACCCAATCGCAACCAGCAATGTCTTTCATATTATCATCAAAGTTGCCGGTGGTTATTTTCTTGATAACGTCTTTGTGATAGACAGGCGAGGGGTTACTTTTTATAGCAGCTGTAAGCGCATCATTCACTATTTTATTTCTTTCAGCTGGCTTGGTGCTTTCGGCAGCATCCTTAGGTACGATATCCAATAATAATACCTGCAATCCGATACCTGCAAAGTGGCAGGCAATTCTTGAACCCATTACACCGCTGCCTAAAACAGCTACTTTTTTAATGCTTCTTTTTGACATACGACAAAATTAGTTAGTTATGCAACTATTTGAGATTCGAAGTTAAGCGTTTTTGGGAAAGTTTGTCTGCCTTGACTAATAGGGGTAAGCCTGGTTTTGTGTTTATAGTGAGATTTCAAAGTTTCGGAGTCTTGTCACACCGGGGAAAGAGGTGTCTCAAACCTTGTAGTAATTGGACATCTTCCACGAACCTGAAGTTATTCTAAATAAGCTGATAGTTATTATTCGAAATCAATCGGCGGCAGGTTACGTTTTTCGAGTTCGTTTTTGTATTTTCTCATCATTTTCTTATTGCTCTTTACTCCAACGCTGCTGGCCATACCACTAAAGGCAATTTTTATTAAGTAGTTTATGGCAGACCTGTCCCTGTTGCGGATAAAGAACACCTGTCCCATACGGGATATATTCTTATTTTTTATGACTGTATTGATAACACGGCTAAGAAAATTTCTAGTTGAAGTAGTATCGCCGTTTTTTAATAACCGGACTTTTAAATCATGATAATTCATTCTCATTTCACCGAGAGAAAGATATTCCCGACCAATGGCCCGCATACTCAACGTATCTAAGAGGCCAGATTTGATTTTTACCGATGCCAGGGGTATCAATGCAGGATTTAAAATAGTAAGGTCGGTGGGTTTTATCCGTAAAGTCATCAAAAAGCCACCGAGTGAATCGGTGTAGGATTCTTTTACCCGTAGGCGTATCCATGCTGAGTCCATGAGGTAGCCATTAGCTTGCAGGCTCAGGCTGTCAGTTGGTTTTATGTTATAGTTTTTGAAATTAATTAACCGTACTGTCATCCTGTTAACTGTGATGGTACCCGGTTTTTTTATTTTTTCATTTACTTCGGTATACTCCACGTTGGCATTAGTAAGCAAAACGGTATCGATGGTAAGATGTTGAGGTATTCTTTTAATCATATTTACCGGTAATGGTTTAATGATACCAGCGTTGAAGGGCATTTGTTTGTCTTTGTAATCGGTAAAAAATAAATTGTTGATGGTGGCTGTGCCAATGCTCAATGTATTATCCCTGATATAGCTATCAATATCAACCGGGCCGATCTTTACCTCACCAGATTTGAAACTGATATAATCAGCTTGAAAGGATTGTTTGGCAAGGAAAGAATCTTTTTCTAATGCTGGTGCAAAGGAAAAGGAGTCTGCTGAAAATATATTACTGCTACGATTGAAACCTGCGTTGTACCACTGCAAATTTTTAATTGCGTCAGTATAATTGCCGGTAAACTGTTTTAAACGAAAGGCTGTATTAGCAGCCGCTAATTGTTGAAGATTTACAATAGTGGATGAACTGATATTTAAATTATGGAGCGAGCCGCTGTTGAGTACCAGGTTACCTTTTGATTTGCCAATACTATCCAGCCGGAAATCTTTTGTGTCAAAATCAGCAACAATGGCTTTCCATTCAAGTGGTTCATTTTCTTTTTGTTCCAACCCGATATTTTTTAATTGGGCAGCTACTTTTCCTTCACCGGTAGTAAATGTTTTTCCTTTTGGATTGGTGAAAATAAAATCAGTCAGGTAAAAATTCAGGTTGCTGACGGATGTGGTGCCTGTATTGGTATGCAGGTTACTTCCTTGTAAAAAATTGGCAGTATTTTTTTGGCCGTGCCAGCTAAGGGAAAGAGTGCCACTGTCGCTTGCCTGTGTAAAGTTGATGGTTGGCTGCGTTAATTTCAGTTCGCTGATGTCAATTTTTGGTAAACCGGTTTTCTTGTTTTCATTGTTGGTATTCTTTGCTGCCAGGTGGAGATTGATAACCGGCTTCACCATATTAATGGCATCCAATGCAATGTCGCCATTAAGCAGTGGTTGCACATGCGGAATTAATGACAACGATGGAATGGAAATATCGGCATTCATCTTTCCATTGTTGCTTTTATATAGTATCTGCCGGAAGGAAGAACTTTTGTTATCGGTAATATCATATTCGGCAACGGACAGGTTGAGGTTATTGTCTTTTACCTGCAATTGTTTTCCGGTAATATCCAATCCATCCAGCAATAATTGGCTATCTGGTTTTTTTAGTAGTTCATTAAAAAACACACTGGCAAGGTTTGTAGAAATTGATTTCCCTGCAATTATTGCATTAATAGTAGTGTTAGTACCCCGAACATTTTTCAATTCAATCGTTGCTGCATCAGTGCCTTCTTTTTTACCGGGCCCTGAATGTAGCACCACATTGCCTTTTTGCCATTGCACCCCATCGGCAAAGACACTTCCGGTTATTTCATTTACCTGCATTTTGTCTACAGCAATTTCCTGCAAGTCAATGGCCATCTTTTTTTGTTTGTCGGTTATACTTATACTGCCTGCACCAAACTGTCCGCTTTTACCAACATAACGGATATCCTTTAGTTCCATCGTAAGATTGCCAGCGAGTATCTTACCATTTTTAAAACTCAGGCTCGTCAATGAATTTTTTATCCCCGATAATTTTGTAGAGGTAAGCAATGAATTGCTTTGAACAGCCACATCTGCATTTTCCAGTTGTACCTGCAAGTTGTTTTTCAATTTCAGGTCAATCGTTCCGTTTTTTATATCCAGGTATTGCAGGTCCATATAATCGTTGATAGTACCGAGTGATTGGAAGATGTTTTGCTTGTCCGCTTTCTTCTTTGCATTCGTAGAAGCAGTATAACTAATGTATGGACTGAACATGATGGCCTGTTCCGCCTTTAATCTTTTTTCAAACACCAGTTCATCCCAGGAAAGACCTTGCAGGCTAAACTGTGGTATGCTGAACGTATTGCTGATTTTACCATTTTCAAACTTGTTGAACAAAAAATTACTAAGTGTTATCTGGTCGCCTTTAAAGAGAATGCTGTCAAACTTAATGCTATAGGTACTGTCTTTAATAAAGTTCTCATAATTACGAATAGCCATGGCAAAGTTTTTTACTTTCACTGGCTTGGCCGCATCCTGGTCAATACTCAACCCCTGCATTTCAAAATTATTATTACTGAAAATAAAGGAACTTGGATTACCGTCTTTTATCGTTTTAATATTAAAGTCTGCATTATTTACCACCACATAACCAAGCTGAAGGTCGCCGGTTAATTGTTTAATGATATCTCCCAGTTTCGGAGCAGGTTTATTGACACCTTTCTTTTTTCCTAATTGTACATCCAGATTAAATTTTGGATTAACGCAATATACCGAGTCGGCTTTAATCACTTCCGATTTGTACAATGTATCAAAATCAATATTGGTTAATAATAAGGCATCGAAAAAAACACTGAATGCTGCGGAAGAACTATCCGCCCGGGTAGCGGCAATGGTACAACTGTCAAACTCTACCAATCTTTTTTTCAGGTTGATACGAAACTTGCTAAAACTTAACCGGTGCCTGCCGTCAGGGAAAATAATATTCTGGTTGGCACTCCTCAAAACTATATTATCACTAAACAATAATTTCTCCTTGCCGGTTAATTTAGTGTCGTCAACTTTCAGGTTATCAATGTGGAAGTGCAGGTTGGTAATCGTCATCGGTAATTGGTCCGGTACAATTTTATTGATGAGGGTAAATGTGCCATCATCAATCTGGAAACGTTTTACATTCAGTACCTGCAATGCATCCTGTATAGAGGAATATATTTTTCCTATTTCTTCAGGAATGGAAACGTCTTTCCTGTTTTTTTTAACAGCGGTATCCGTTGCTCTTAACCGGGTAACCTGTATGTGCGGACTTAATAAAGTAAGCGAATCAATCAGTATCCGCTTTTTAAAAACGATAGGGAGAATAGCTTTTGCCTGTAGTTTCATTTTGTCAACACTAAACCGGGTAGCAGTACTTCCGGTAAGGGTGTCCGTGTTATAAAACACGACTTTTTCCATTTCAATTTTTTTGCTGAAATAACTGAAACGGAGTTTGCCGATTTCAAGTTTTACCTTACCATTCGATTGTGAAGTAACCATGTCCTCAATAATCTGCTTTGCATGGGCCTGAAACCAGAAGTGGAAACCTACCAGTAATACCAACAGTATCCCGAGAAGGATACCGGTAATTTTCAAGAATTTTTTTACAAAGCGATTCGCTGTCAAGGGGCCGAAAGAATTTAAGCATGAATTTACTGAAATTCAATGGGCAATAAACTTGCCATGTCGCCCTGCCTGACGAAAAGCCTCTTTTGCCTTTCAAAAAAAGGGAGTTGGGTAATTTTTTACCGATTAACTAACATTTGAACCCGGGGAAACGGGATTTTCTGGTTTTAATAATTGCAATTTCCCATCGCTGTCCTCAGCCGTTAGTATCATTCCCTGGCTTTCGATGCCTTTCATTTTTCTTGGGGCAAGATTAGTGACAACGATAACCTGTTTGCCTACCATTTCTTCAGGTGAATAATGTTGTGCTATGCCGGAGACAATTGTTCTTTTTTCAGTGCCTAAATCCACTTCTAGTTTCAATAGTTTATCTGCTTTGGCTACTTTTTCACAAGCAGTTACAGTTGCTGCTTTTAATTCAAGCTTTGCAAAATCCTCATACACTATTTCCGGTTTATTCATGTTATTCGTTTTTTTAGATTCTACTCCTGACTCTTGGCTCTTGGCTCCCGACTCTTTCACTAATCCTGCTTTTAATTTTTCAATTTGTTCTCCTATCTCTGTATCCTCTATTTTTCTAAATAATAATTCTGGTTCCCTTAAACTATAGCCAACGCTTAATAGTTTTATGGTTCCCGCATTATTCCAATCCAGCATTTTATCCACCACTTTCATCATGTGCAGCATTTTCTTGGCTGTGTTAGGTAAAAAGGGATTGATGAGTACAGTAAGGTTGGCACATAGCTGTAAACAAATATGTAAACAGTTATCAATACTTTTTTGTGCATCCGGGTTCTCTGCTAATTTCTTAGCAACAATCCAGGGTTCCTTTTTCTGCATGTACTGATTGCCTTTTCTAGATAGGTCTATTATCTGGAACAACGCATCTTTGAAATGATAATACTCTATTGCTGATTGTACTTCAGCTTTGGTGCTTTCAATATCGGCAATTAGTGTTTTGTCATTATCATCCAATATGTCTTCATGCAACTTCGGAACTTTACCTCCACAAAGTTTGTGCATCAATACAAATGTTCTGTTTACAAAATTACCAAATACAGAAACTAACTCGCTGTTCACTGCATCCTGGAAACCTTTCCACATGAATTCACTGTCTTTTGTTTCCGGGGCAATCTGGGTTAAGTAATACCGAAGCATATCCACACATTGACCACCACCATTATCTTTCTTTACAAAATCATTGATGTAATCTCTCATCTCCAGTTTCCAGTTGCGGCTCGTACTCATCTTATCGCCTTCGAGGTTCAGGAACTCATTTGCCGGGACATTTGCTGGTAAAATATTTCCATGCAACTTCAGCATGATGGGGAAGATGATACAATGGAAAACGATATTATCCTTTCCAACAAAGTGAACCAGCTTAGTGTCTTTGTCTTCCCAATAAGGCTTCCAATCTTTTTTATTGTCGATAGCCCATTGCTTGGTAGCACTGATGTAACCAATCGGCGCATCAAACCAAACATATAATACTTTACCATCCGCTTCTTTCAATGGCACTTTCACTCCCCAATCCAAATCTCTGGTTACGGCCCTTGATTGCAAACCACCATCTATCCATCCTTTGCATTGACCAACAACTGTTGCCCGCCAATCATCTTTATGTTCTTTTAATATCCATTCCCGGAGAAATGCTTCATGCTTGCCCAAAGGCAAATACCAATGTGTTGTTTTTTTCTTTACCGGTGTTTCGCCACTTAAGGTGCTTACCGGATTTATCAATTCATCCGGGCTTAAAGTGGTGCCACAGTTTTCACATTGGTCACCAAATGCTCTGTCACTACCGCAATTGGGACAAGTGCCTTTTATATAACGGTCGGCCAAAAATGTTTTAGTGGCTTCATCAAAATACTGTTCTGTTTCTTTTATTTCCAGTTCACCGGCATTATTCAATGCAGTAAAAAATTCACTGGCTGTTTCATGGTGTAACGGTGAGCTGGTACGATGATAAATATCAAAAGAGATATCAAGGTCAGCAAAATCTTCCTTTATTGCTTCATGATATTTATCAATAATGGCTTGTGAAGTTGTTCCTTCCTTCATCGCCTGTATGGGAATAGCAGTACCATGTTCATCGCTGCCGCATACAAATACCACATCTCTTTTTTGTGCCCGCAGATAACGGGCATAAATATCTGCCGGAATATAAGCACCTGCCAGGTGGCCCACATGTTTCAATCCATTGGCATAGGGCAGGGCAGAAGTAATTAAATATCTTTTCGGGTCAGTCATAATTTTATTTTACCAGCTTTGATGCTACTATCATCGTCCCTTGCATCCCGCCTTAGCGGGATTGTTCTTTTTGTTTCTTTCACTGAAGAGACAAAAAGAATCACTCTTGTACGATAGTAACATGGATAAGCACATTGCACATCACCTTTAAGTCTGCAAAAATACCGGAATAGCAGTCATTGCCCAAACGGGTGGTTTTTAATAACTTCAGTTTCTTAACCATTAACTATAACCACACATGAAAAAGCTCTTCCTTCTTTTATTGCTTCTTCCCTTTTTTCAGGCAAAAGCAAACGACGGCGTTTTCTATGCCACTGGCAATACGTTAGTTCCTTTAAAAGAAACAACCATCCGTCTGAAAAAGGAAATTCTTAACCTTGAACGAAAGGGTGACTGGATGCAGGTGGATATTTATTTTGAATTTTTCAACCCCGGCCCGGATAAAGAACTGACAGTTGGATTTGTAACACCACCTGCCGATGGAGATGTAACGGATGAAGAAGCTAAGCATCCGCAGGTAAAGGACTTTATGGTAATGGCTGATGACCGTCTTCTAGCATATAAAGTGGCAAAAATGGAAGAAACGGGTTTTAAAGTGAATTCAAAGACAGCCAGTGGTTATGATTTTGTATATTATTTCACCATCCGGTTTGCAAAAGGCATTACTGTCTTAAAGCATAGTTATTTATACAGGGGTGGCGGTTCTGTAGAAGCAAGTAAGGATTTTGATTACCGCCTTACTACCGGCACCACATGGGCCAATAGTGGTATTGATGATTTTGAATTAAATATTAATATGGGGGATGACAGTTATTACTCAGTTCCGGCCGGGTTTGGCCCTGCACCAGCAGCATGGCAGTTGGCGGGCATTGGCCGCATCAGCAAAATAGCTGCTGCTGTTCCTTATATGGCTGAGGGGGAAAATAAACTTAAAATGGTTTACCTGCGAAAAGGAAAATTGCAATTGAGGGCAACAGGATTTAAGCCGCTTCAGGACCTGTCAATCACTTTCTGGCAATTACACAATGAAATAAATCTTTGGTGCGACAAAACGGTAAAAAATGATTTTTCCAATTTTATGGAACTGGTGTGGGGCGATTCAATAGAAGCGGCTGTCAGCAAATTATCTGATAATGAATTACGGTTCTACAGAAACCTGAACTATGCCCGCATGGGGTATGATTTTAAAGACGAGACGTTGAAAAAGTCTTTCTCCAAATACAACTGGTACATTCCAGACCCGGTATTAAAACCAGAAAACGTTCCGGATTATTATGTAAGTAAAGAATTGCAGCAACTGATTTTAGCAGAAGAAAAGCGAAGAAAAATAAAAGCAGATATCCCATAAATAAAAAAGCATCATGTGAATTCACATGATGCTTTTTTAATCAACTTGTTTCTTTATTTCTTCAATTCATTAATTGGTACCTGGGGTGCCAGTACCTTATTACATTTTTGTGTAACAATATCTTTTGCAACTGTAAAGCTGGCTGTTTGTTTTGTGTTCGTAGATGAAGCACCAATCAGCAAAGTATAGTTTCCGGCATCGGCAACCCATGATGTAGTAGCAGTATTAAAAGACGCTAATTCATTTGCGGTAATGGTAAAACTGATTTTTTGTGATTCACCCGGCTGCAGCAAATTGGTTTTTGCAAATGCTTTTAATTCTGATGCAGGTTTATTCAGGGTGTTGGCAGGTGCTTTTATGTATAGTTGCACTACTTCTTTACCAGCTGTCTTTCCTGTGTTTTTTATGGCGATTGTTGCAGTTAGTTTGCTATTAAAAGATGTTGCACTTAGAGTAACGGGGCTGTATGTAAAGTTTGTATAAGACAACCCATAACCAAATTCATATGCAGGCTTTACATTGAATGTATTGTAATAGCGATAGCCAACATAAATTCCTTCTTCATACGTTACTTCTGCCGGAACTTGCGGCATACCCATCATCCCTTTTGTTGCCTGTTCAGGAAACTCTTTGCCTGGAAAATTTTTAATAGTCACATCATCATCATATTTTACCGGGAATGTTGTAGCCAGTTTGCCACTTGGATTTACTTTGCCGCTTAAAATATCAGCAACGGCATTACCTGCTTCAAGCCCGGGCTGCCATGTCAGTAATATAGCATCCACTTTATCTCTCCAGCTTGCTGTTTCCATTACGCCACCTGCGTTAATTATTATTACTACTTTTTTCCCTTTTGCATGGTAGGCATTGCTAACATTATTTATTAAATCTATTTCTGATTGTTTTAAATTAAAATCATTCTCCACTTTGCGGTCGCTGCCTTCACCTGCATTTCTGCCAATAGTTATTAAGGCAATATCTGTTGTAGTAGCTTTCGCAGTAAATAAATCAGTATCAATTGGCATTTCTGCAATTCTTGGGGTAGGGTTAAAAAATTCTTCAAAGAAATTTTTCTTAGGTTGTTTTGCTTTTTCTGCTTTTACATAGGTTTGATATGAATTATTCAGGCTTTCGTCTAACTGATAGCCGGCATTAGATAATCCCTGTACCAATGAAACAGTATATTCTTCATTTACATCACCGCTGCCGGTGCCGCCAGAAATAAAATCATAAGAAGTAATACCAAACGCTGCAATTTTTTTACCGGAAGCAACAATAGGTAATGTGCTGCTGCTATTCTGAAGTAAAATCATTCCGTCAGCCGCCGCAGTACGGGCTATAGCTGCATGTGCTTTTAAATCCGGTTTATTGCTAAAAGCATATTTTTTATATGCCGGGGATCCTAAAATATAATTGACAATACGTTCAGCATTGACATCAATTATTTTTACATCTAAGGTGCCATTGTTTACGGCATCGGTAATGGCTTTCTTCTGATCAGGTGTTCCGGGCATCAGAAGATCATTGCCGGCTTTCATTTGTGCCACTGCGTCTTTGCCGCCAAACCAATCTGTCATCACCAAACCTTTGAAGCCCCATTCTTTTCTTAAAATGGTGGTAAGTAAATCATATTCTTCCGAAGTATAAGTACCGTTTAATTTATTGTAAGAACTCATCACAGTCCACGGATTCGATTCTTTTACGGCTATCTCAAATCCTCTCAGATAAATTTCTCTCATTGCTCTTTCACTCATAATGGCATTCACTGTATTCCTGTTTTTTTCCTGGTTGTTAGCTGCAAAGTGTTTTATAGAAGTTCCCACGCCATTGCTTTGAATTCCATTTACCATGGCAGCAGTCATCTTACCTGAAATCAACGGGTCTTCGGAATAATATTCAAAATTTCTTCCACCCAAAGGGTTGCGGTGAATATTTAAACCGGGGCCAAGTAGCACATCCACCCCATATTCCTTTACTTCATTGCCCATTGCTTTACCTACCTGCTCCACAAGTTTTACATCCCAGGTGGAAGCTAATAAAGTGGCAACCGGCCATGCTGTTGCATAATAGGTTTTTGTATCATTATCACGGGTAGGACTGATGCGTAAACCTGCTGGTCCATCTGCCACCACTGTATTTGGTAAATTAAGCCGCGGAATAGCGTAAGTGGTTCCGGCAGCACCGGGTACTCCATCAGTAATTTGCCCGATACCTGTTCCGCTGCCCAGGTTCACTCCTGGCATATTCATACCCATACCAACCACAAGGTTCACTTTTTCTTCCAGTGTCATTTTCAACACCAGTTTTTTGGCTTTATTGCTTTGGGCAACTGCTGTGGCTATAAACAATAAGGATACTGGAAATAAGACAAAGTGTTTCATATACAATCGTTTTTAGAACGTAAAGTTCCTTACAATAGCAACCGGTTGATTTGATAATTGTCAAATAATATGGTGGGCTTCATTTAGCAGACCTGATGCGGCTTAGCGTTTCCAGGGTGACACCCAGAAAAGAAGCGATGTAAGAGAGCGGCACCCGTTGAATGATATTAGGAGATACAGTGAGTAATCGTTCATACCGTTGTTGTGCTGTTTCAAACTGAATGGAATCCATACGCACCTGTGATAGAATAAGTGAACCAGTAACCATTTTGCGGAGTAATTTTTCAATATCATGATGTTTGTCGGCCAATTCCATTAAGTCATTGTGGTGTATACCATAGACTTCTGCTGGTTCTAATGTTTGAATGATGAGATGACTGGGTTTACGTTCAAAAAAGCTGGTAATAGAAAGAAAAAATTGTTGATCCATGGCAATCCATTCTGTAATTTCTTTCTCATTTTTATAATAATAAATGCGGGCAACGCCTTTTTCAATATAATAGATATAGTCTGAAACGGTATGTTCTCTGGCTAATATATGGTCTTTAGGAACGGACCAATGTTTCCAGGCACTCAGGAAGCTATTCATGCTTTCCGGTGATAACGGTGAAATACTGGTAATGGCTTTTTGCAGCAGTTCCATTTTAGAAAATTAGTAAAAGAAATGATATTTTTAATTTATGATTAAAATACCCCCTTATTTGCAAAAAGGCGATACCATCGGAATAGTTTGCCCTGCCGGTTATATGGCTGCCGAAAAAGTGGAGACCTGCATCAATACTTTACAGGAATGGGGCTACCAGGTAAAAGTTGGAAAAACGGTTGGCGGCGAATCCCAAACTTATTTTTCGGGCACCGATGAAGAAAGATTGACTGATTTTCAGCAAATGCTGGATGATGATGAAGTGAAGGCAGTGCTTTGTGGCAGAGGCGGCTATGGCACGGGTCGAATTATTGACGAGATTGATTTTAAAAAATTCAGTCGGCAGCCAAAATGGATAATTGGTTACAGTGATATAACAGTGTTGCATTGCCATCTTTATTCCAACTACTATATTTCATCGCTGCATTCGCCGATGGCTGGTGCTTTTAATGACGAGGGCTACAAAAATGAGTATGTGCTGTCATTAAAAAATGCATTAGAAGGAAAGAAAATTAAATACTCAATCCCCGTTCATGAGTTTAATAAAAAAGGAGAAGCTATTGGTGAACTGGTAGGTGGTAATCTTGCTTTACTTGCTCATGTAGTTGGTACCGATTCTGACATTAAAACAAGAGGAAGGATTTTGTTTATTGAGGATGTAGGGGAGTACAGTTATAATGTTGACAGAATGTTTTACCAGTTAAAACGAAGCGGTAAGCTTTCCAAACTGGCAGGGCTTATCATTGGTGGATTTACCGATATGAAAGATACCGAACGACCTTTTGGTAAAATGGTATTTGAAATCATCAGCGATATAATAAAGGAGTATGACTATCCTGTTTGTTTTGATTTTCCGGTGAGTCACTCCGACAGCAACTACGCATTGAAAGTGGGAGTGGGGTATAAGTTGAAAGTTGGGAAGAGCAAAGTAACTCTTGAAGAGTAATACTAATAATTAGCTGACAAAATAAATCTCCCTGTTGTGTTTATCCTGTAATGCTTCAGTTCAGCCAGTGTCCGTTGGTT
>JANMFO010000215.1:0-10953 GCA_031374245.1 Chitinophagaceae bacterium
TGTAAAGCCTTATCAGCCCAAAGGATTATGGGAAGGAGCAACATCTGGCAGAGGGGTACTGGCTACTTACAAACAGGATAAAGGGGAAGACTTGTACCGAAGGGGTATGTACACTTTTATCAAGTTAACACTTCCACCACCGGGCATGGCATTGTTTGATGCCAGTAACCGTGACCAGTGTGAAGTAAAACGTTCCAAAACAAATACTCCTTTGCAGGCATTAATAATGATGAATGACCCTACTGTGCTGGAAGCATCAAGAGTATTGGCGCAGCAACTAATGAGTGAATCATCTTCAACAGAAGAAAAAATACAAAAAGCATTTCGGTTAATTATTTGCCGAAAAACAAACGCTAAAGAAAAAGAAATTCTTACCACTTACTTCAATGAACAATTACAATTATTTCAGCAAAAAAAATTAGATGCAAATGCAACAATAAAAGTGGGTGAGTACACAGTTAAAGAAATAGCCAATAACAATGCGTTTGCAGCCCTCATGAAAACCATCAACACTATTTATAACATGGAAGAGGCTATTACAAAAAGTTAACCATGAATAAAGAAATTTTAGAACACAGTTTAAATTTAAACCGCCGTAAATTTTTATCAAAGCTCAGTTTGGGTATTGGCAGTGCGGCGCTGGGTTCCCTATTAATTCCAGATTTGTTTAGTGGAAAAACTGATGAAGAAGCATTGATGGCGGGTCTTCCGCATTTTGCCCCCAAAGCAAAACGTATTATTTATTTATTTCAAAATGGTGCGCCATCGCAATTAGATTTATTTGATTATAAACCCAAACTACAGGAAATGTTTGGTCAGGACCTTCCGGAATCCATACGCATGGGGCAACGGTTAACTGGTATGACTGCTGACCAGAAAAAATTTCCTCTGGCAGGAACTGTTTTTAATTTTAAACAACATGGTAAAGCAGGTGCATGGTTTAGTGAATTGTTGCCGCATATTGCTTCTATCTCCGATGATATTTGTGTAATAAAAACAATTTTTACCGAAGCTATCAATCACGACCCTGCATTAACTTTTTTTCAAACGGGTGCACAGGTGGGTAACCGGCCCAGTATGGGCTCCTGGTTAAGTTATGGCTTAGGTAGCGAGAATAAAAATTTACCGGCGTTTTGTGTGTTGTTGTCAAAAGGAAAAGGCAATGGTCAGGGAGTTTATTCAAAATTATGGACTAATGGATTTTTAGATTCTATTCACCAGGGTGTACAGTTCAGCAGTGGCGATAATCCGGTATTGTATCTCAACAATCCTGAAAGTATCAGCAAAGACGATAGAAGAAAAATGCTGGACAAGGTAAATGCATTAAATGAAGAATCGTATAAAGAATTTGGCGATCCCGAAATCAATACAAAAATTCAGCAGTATGAAATGGCATTCCGTATGCAAACCGCAGTGCCTGAAATAACCGATATGAGTAAAGAGCCTGAAAGCATTGTAAAATTATACGGACCGGAATGTTTGGTGCCGGGCACTTATGCTGCTAACTGTTTGCTTGCCCGTAAACTTTCCGAAAATGGTGTTCGCTTTGTACAATTATATCACCAGGGATGGGATGGACATAATAATTTACCAGGCGAAATTAAAGGGCAATGCCAGGATGTGGACCAGGCTAGTGCTGCGTTAATTACCGATTTAAAACAACGTGGCCAGTTAGATGAAACAATGGTAATATGGGGCGGCGAATTTGGAAGAACCAATTATTGCCAGGGCCCTTTATCAAAAGAAAATTATGGAAGAGACCATCACCCAAGATGTTTTACTATCTGGATGGCAGGCGGTGGTGTAAAGCCGGGAGTGTATGGTGAAACAGATGAATTTGGTTATAACATTGCTAAAGACCCGGTGCATGTAAATGATTTTCATGCCACCGTTTTAAACCTGATGGGTTTAAACCATGAGCAATTAACTTTTAAACATTTGGGCAGGCGATATCGCTTGACAGATGTTGCCGGTAAAGTTGTAAACGGAATCATTGCGTAAAACTTTAACAGCTCTCCTGATTTTACCTGAAATATATTTATGAACCGTAGAAAATTCCTTGAGCAAACTTCAATTGTAACTTGCGGCCTGGCATGTATGCCATCATTGCTCAGTGCAAATAAAAATGAGGAAATTATTTTAGGGCATAACAATAAACGGTATCGTATTGATACAAAATGGGGTGCATTGGATTTTAACCGGTACCCGGTAAAAGATTGTCATGAAATGGTGCAGGACAGTAAAGGAAGGATTCTGCTCCTCACCAACGAAACAAAAAATAATGTTATTATCTACGATAAAAAAGGGAAACTGATTACCACCTGGGGCAGTGAGTACCCCGGTGCACATGGCTTAACCTTGTTTAATGAAAATGGCCAGGAAGTTTTATTTATTTGTGATAATAACCGTCACCAGGTAATTAAGACAAATTTAGAAGGAAGGGTTCTATTAACACTCGATTATCCAAAAGAAACAGGTGAATACAGCAAGGCAGAGGAGTATGTGCCTACCGAAACAACCATTGCACCCAACGGCGATATTTATGTTGCCGATGGGTATGGAAAAGATTTTATTATACAGTACAATTATAAAGGAAACTACATCAGGCATTGGGGTGGCAGGGGTACAGAAGACAAATATTTAAAGAATGCTCACGGTATTTGTTTTGATAACCGTGACAAAAATAATCCTGTTTTAATTGTCACCTCAAGAGAGCAAAATGCATTTAAGCAATATAGCCTGGAGGGTAAGTATATTGATACCATTTTAGTGCCGGGTGCATGGGTATGCCGTCCGGTAATAAAAGGCGATTTTTTATATGCTGCGGTTTTGCAAAGCCAGAGCAGGCAATGGCAGCAATCTGGTTTTGTAACTATATTGGATAAAAACAATAAAGTAATTTCCAATATTGCCGGGAGCGAACCAACTTATGACAATAATACCCCTCATGAAATGTATCAAACGATAAAAGCTTTTCAATATCCACATGATGTATGCATTGATGATGAAGAGAATTTGTATGTGGCACAATGGAATTCAGGACATGTTTATCCTTACAAATTAACCCCGGTTGTATAATGAAAAGCAGCATTTTATTATTATTAATACTTGGCTTTTCATATGCTCTTTTTGCACAGGATACTTTCCAGTTAGCACCTCCATTATTAAAATATGGGTCTGTTTTTTTCTCCAATAAAATGTTGGTTGAAATAAAATTTGCACAAAGCGGAACATCTGTTCATTACAATCTCAATAACCGGGAACCAACCGTGCAGGACCCGGTTTATACAAAGCCCGTAATTATTAAAAATAATTTTAAAACACTAAGGGCAAAAGTATTTGGAAATAAATTTTATTCATCTGAAACTGTTGCCGTAACATTTATTAAAGAGGGAAAGACAATACAATCAATCGAACAAACAGCACCCAATGCAAAATATCTTGGCACCGGTGTAAATACATTAACAGATAATAAAGGAGGATTAGAACAACTCACCAGTAATACCTGGATGGGTTATAACTGCGATACAGTTACCGTTACATTGAAGTTGGGAAAACAACAAAAAGTAAGTAAAGTGCTGCTTAATTTATTACAGAGCGAAAGTGCCTGGGTGTTTCTTCCTGATGAAATTATTGTAAAATGGTATGATAAAAAGCTGAACAGTTTTCAGGCTTTTGGTAAAGAGAAAATATTTTCGGATAGGGAAACTTCCGGGAGCCATTGTAACTATCGCATTATCGAAACAAAAAATAAATTAAAGACTGATAAAATCTTAATTCAAATCATTGTTAAAAAAAATATCCCTGAATGGTATCCTTCAAAAGGAGAGCATGCCTGGATGTTTATAGATGAAATAAAAGTATATTAGTATGCAACGCACAAAAAATATTATATTCAACATTTGTTTTGCCATCAACTGCCTGCTTGTATTTTTTTTATTCTTTGAAAGCAGGATTGTAATACCTTCCTGGCTGCAGGTAATGGGGCGTATGCATCCCCTAATCCTTCATTTTCCCATCACGTTACTGCTGTTGTATATTTTCTGGACCCTGATTGTTGATAAAAGAAATAATACAAATGAGCTAGTTAAAAATATTAGCAACTGGTTATTGTTAATATCTGCATTTACTGCTGCTTTTACTGCATTAATGGGATTATTTCTTTCAAAAGAAGATGGTTATGAACCTGAGGCTTTGCAATGGCACAAATGGAGTGGAGTTATTATTGCCTTCATTACTTCATTCTGGTATGCTTATCGGGAGAAAATAAAAAGTCTCAATTGGCTAAATACTTCCATAGCTATAATGAGTTTAGTAGTAATCATTTTTACAGGCCATCAGGGTGCAGAAATTTCACATGGCCCCAATTTTTTACTTGCTCCTGTTATGCCGGAAAAGCAACAACAGAAAGTACTGCTTGATAATGCAGTGGTGTATACAAATATGGTACAACCCATTTTACAGTCTAAATGTTACAACTGCCATAATGCTAAAAAGGCTAAGGGGCAACTGGTGATGGAAACGGAAGAGCTATTATTAAAAGGAGGAAAAAATGGAAAACTATGGGACAGCACCGCTGCAGATTATGGTTTGTTACTAAACAGATTGCATTTACCGATGGATGCTAAAAAGCACATGCCACCAACAGGAAAACCGCAGTTAACAGAACAGGAAAGGCAAATTTTGTACTCATGGATAAAAAGTGGTGCAAATTTCAAAACCAAAGTAATGGAACTGGCTGCAACTGATACACTCCGTTTAATCGCCAATACTATTTTTAATACAATTGAAACAGATGATTATGATTTTGCTGCAGCAGATGAAAAAAAAGTTAAAAATTTAAATACCAATTACAGGATTGTGGCTCCATTGGCTATAGCATCACCGGCATTGGAGGCAGAATTTTTTAGTGCTCAGTCTTATTTACCAGAACAATTAAAAGAATTGCTATCCGTAAAAGAGCAGATAGTAAGTTTGAGTTTGAATAAAATGCCTGTAAAGGATGAGGAATTAAAAATTATTAGTCAATTCAGCAATTTACGAAAACTGAATCTTTCCTTTACTAATATCACGGGTAGTAATTTAAATGAATTGAGTAAACTGGAAGAACTCCGGCAATTATCTTTATCTGGAACAGAAATAAAAAAAGGTGATATACTAAAACTATCTTCTCTTAAAAAGCTTTCCCATCTCTTTATATGGAATACCGCATTATCAGAAACCGATATAGGGACTTTAAAGGATGCAATGAAAAATATTGCTTTTGAAAAAGGCTTTAAAGGAGACACTACCATTTTAAAATTAAATGCACCCATTTTACTAAATGAAGAACAAATTATTAATACTCCAATTGTACTAAAACTTAAGCATTATATCAACGGAGTAAGTATCCGTTATACACTGGATGGTACAGAGCCCGACAGTATTACTTCAAAGGAATACAGCAATGATATTATGCTTAGCAATAACACTACTGTAAAAGCCAAAGCTTTTAAAAAGGGCTGGATAAGCAGTGCGGTTATGGAAGGATATTTTTTCAGGTCAAAGTATAAACCTGATTCGGTGGTAAACCTGTTACCGGCAGATGAGCAGTATAAAGGCGATGGTGCAAAGACTTTAATTGATTTAGTAAAAGGCGAGGCCAATAATTTTAAAAGTGGTAAGTGGTTAGGGTATAAAATAAATAAAATTGAATCTTTACTTTTATTTAATGCTCCTGTTAATGTTAAAAGTGTAACGTTAAGTACATTAATTGATATTGGAGGTTATATAATGCCTCCTGTTTCGGTAGAAATTTGGGGTGGTAATGAGGCCAACCATCTAAAATTACTCAGTCGTATCATGCCACAACAACCCACAATGGTAGAACCGGGATACCTTAAAGCCTTTGAATTATCTTTTAACCCGATTACAGTAAAGTATCTAAAAATTGTTGCCGTGCCCGTATCAAAATTACCAGCTTGGCATCCGGGTAAAGGTGATAAAGGCTGGGTTTTTGCTGATGAAGTGTTTGTAAACTAACAAAATCTGCATCCATTTTATTGGATATCGAAATATATCTTCAACTCCTTTGCTGCTATTGCTCTTTTGTAATGGGATAAATATAATTCAGCTTCGCCGCTTCTCTAAAAGCAAAGCTAATGCAGCCAGCCGCATAATTGCAATGTTTGTTTACAAGGCCTTGATGTGTTTCTTCAAAAATCATCTTCTTGCGATTACACAATTTATTTTCTACTAAACCGGATAGTTACACTCAAATACCTGTTTAAAATCATACATGGGCATGATATACATACATCTGTGATAATAATCACAAAAGCCCCATTTGCCCCGGAATAATTTTACAGCCAGTTCTGCAGATTATGCAGATTTCATTTAAAACTTACAATTATGAAAAAGATATTTTCAATCTTAGGCTTGGCCTTATTACCCCTATTGTCATTTGCACAGGCCGGTCATATTATGCAGGGCATTGGTGCCAATAATATGTCAATGGGTGGTGCTGCAACTGCTCAACCACTGGATATAAATGGTGCATTACAATGGAACCCGGCAGGTATATCAGCGTTTAATTCTAAAATATTCTCAGCTAATGCGGGTTTATTCTTTTCATCTCCAGAGTTATCGTCTACCGTTCCAACACCGGGTGGCCCAATGAGCGGTGTAAGCAAAGACGACAGGGGTGTTTCAATTATGCCTGCACTTGCAATGGTATGGGGCAAAAAAAATAGCAAACATACATTTGGTGTATCAGCTTTTGGTATTAGTGGTTTTGGAGTTACATTTCCGGAAAGTAACACCAATCCTGTTAACATGCCACAAAGTTCTGGCGGGTTTGGCCGTATTGAATCAGATTATCAACTGATGCAAATTGGTATTACCTATGCTTATAAACTAACAGATCAATTTTCAATCGGTATTGCCCCAACATTTAATTATTCAGCTTTGAAATTAAGCCCTAACCCATTATCATCACCCAGTCCTACAAAAGGATATCCGGTGAGTGACAAGGCCAGTGCAACCGGAATAGGTGGCCAGTTTGGTATTTATTATAATTCCGGACAAGGAATTAAACTTGGCGCTTCTTACAAAACACAGCAATACTTTAGTGATTTTGATTTCAAAAATATTTACCTCGATGGAAGCTCTGCTCCTGCTGTTAAATTCAAAATGAACTATCCGGCCATTCTTTCAGCCGGAATTGGGTATTCTAATAAAAGTATCGACTTAGCACTTGACTATCGATTTGTTAACTATAAAAACACAGAAGGATTTACTGATAAGGGGTGGACAGAAACAGCATCTGTTGTCGGTTTTGGATGGGAAAATATCTCTGTTGTTTCCGCTGGCCTGCAGTATAAAGGAATCAATAAATTGCCATTGCGGGCAGGCTATACTTTTAGTTCAAACCCTATCAATAGCGAACTGGCATTCTTTTCCATACCTGCAACTGCGGTAATAAAAAATGGCTTTCAGTTAGGCTTTGGGTATGAGTTTACCAACCGCTTTACATTGAATGCTGTTTATCATCATGGTACCAGCAGTGGTTCTACCAGTGGATCAATATTGAACCCGATGATGATAACTTCTTCAAATCCTTTAGGAGCTATTCCCAACAGTAAAGTATCATATAAAATGACAACAGATTTAGTGATGTTTGGAATTAATTATTCTTTTTGATAAAAAATAAAGCAACCTCATAAATACAAAACGGGGCTGAACTATAACGGTTCATCTCCGTTTTGTTATTCCCCATACCTGAAGTTATAGTAACTGTACCCGGTTGAAAGCAAATTTCACCTGAATAATGTGGCAAGCTTCAGCCTGCAGTATGATGCAAATCATTATATCCTTTTTTACCAGCTATTACCTTGTGAAATAAAAACAATGCCTGTAGTATCACTTTCTCCCATTCATACAGGGATGCTGTCTTCTGTTTACAATACATTCGGAAAGAAGGAGTCGTACAAAAAATATGTGCTGCTAAAGCAATTTGCAAAATTCAGTATTAAAAATTATACAGTATTAAAAAAATATCATGAGTTGCTATTATTTCTTAAAGCCTATCCCGACAATAAACAAATACTGGATATAGTTACAACTGAACTGGAAAGAGTTATTGCCAGTGCTAAAAAAATAATGCAGGGAGATAATAGTAAAGCACAACAATCGTTGTCTGGCTCGGGTATTGCCGGAACTCTGTTAATTGCACAGTACAGTTATCCGGTGACTAAATGGTTGATTGAAAAATTTCCGGGCTCAGTTTATTTTAATTCCGCTTCAGGGGATAAAGAACATGGGGCCGAAATTCTGCATTATCTTTTTCCGGGTATTGAATATTACTATACTACACAGGGAAAATTTACGCTTCAAAAAAGAGTGCAATATCTTTCAGGGAAAAATAAAAGTCAGCTTCAAAATATTATCAAAATAATTCAGCAATCAACTAAAGATGAAAAATTATGTGAAATACTTTTTGATCAGTTAAATATTTTTACTGAATGGAGATTAGACAGCCCGGTATTTAACAGGAGTTTTATCCGCGGAATTGCTAATCCTTTTTTTTATCACCGGGAGTTGGTGAAAAAAATTGACATTAACACCATACTTTCAAAGCCATGTCCTAACGCAACAGTACTTTCTATATCAGAAAAAGATTATTTACTGGATGTGGCAAAAGCTTCATTAGCTTTTTATTACAGGGAAACAGAACCTGTGACTTTAGCTTCTGCAAATGATGTAAAACTCTTTACCTGCAACAGGGGTATTTCAATTGCCTTATATAGCATGAAACCAGGAAGAAGGCTAAGTATTGAATCCTATATCGGCTATATGGTTTTTAAAAATAGCGTTCCTGTAGCTTATGGAGGTGGATGGATGTTTGGAGACCGTTGTAAAATTGGATTGAATATTTACCCGCCATTCCGCAGCGGTGAATCTGCATTGATTTTTGCAGAAGTGCTGAGACTGTATCACCAATTTTACCAGCAGCAACGGTTTGTGATAAAACCATACCAGTTTGGCAAGGGAAACCGTGAAGGCCTGCAAAGTGCTGCTTTTTGGTTTTACTACAAGCTTGGGTTCAGGCCGGTTGATGAAAAAATTGCTGCAATTGCAGAGAAGGAATTTCTCAGTAAACAAAAATCTTCATTGACTACACTGAAGATTTTTACCCAATGTAATATTCAACTACAGCTAAAGCCAATGCTTCAGACAGATCTTGATCCTGAAATTTTAAGTAAAAAAGTTACCGGGATGATAAATGAAAAATTTAACGGAGACAGGAATAAGGCTATACGAACCTGTTCGGCATTTTTAAAAAAAATATTACCAGTAAAAAATGAAATTCAGGACACTTCAAAATACAAACAGCAATTGGAGCAACTAAGCCTTTTATTTTCATTAATCCCCGATCTTGCTAATTGGAACAGGGAAGAAAAGAAACAATTATTAAAAATAATTATTGCTAAATCTGAAGATGAGAAAAAATATATTCTAAGTGTGCAACAGCATAAAAAATTTGTACTGGCATTAAAAACGGTGGCACAGCCCTGATAATAGTTGTTCCGGGTATTAGAAGCTCGAATTAGTTACATTTGCCTCTCAATTTAAAAAAGCATACATGAAACTGGAAGAATTACTGGTTAAAAGAAGCGAAAACAAATGTGAGTTATGTAAGTCAGAGAATGCTGTAAAGGTCTATGAAGTACCGCCACAATCCAGGACAACGGAGGAAAACTGTTTTATGATTTGTGATAAGTGCCTGGCACAAATTGAAAAGAAAGAAGAGTTGGACAGTAAACACTGGGCTTGCTTAACAGAAAGTATGTGGAGTGAAGTGCCGGGTATACAGGTAGTATCGTGGAGAATGCTGAACCGCCTCCGCAATGAAAGCTGGGCAACCGACAACCTCGATATGATTTACCTGGACGATGAACGACTTGCCTGGGCCAAAGCAACCGGCGATCATGAAAATGATGCTACGGTGGATTTGCATAAGGATGCTAATGGAAATGTGCTGCAAAGCGGGGATACAGTTATTCTCACAAAATCACTGGATGTGAAAGGTTCTTCATTGAATGCTAAATTAGGTACCGTAGTAAAAAACATACGCCTGGTTGAAAATAATACAGAGCAGATAGAAGGAAAAATTGAAGGACAGGTTATTGTTATTCTTACTAAGTATGTAAGAAAACAAAATAATTAAAAATATTTCCAATGTTCATAATGCCAATATCCAGGTTATTAAAAAAAGCTTTGGATTAGATTGAACCTGTTAATCGGAGAATTAATAATAAAGGAAACAGAAAATATTTTGAACGACTTGTTACTAGTGTGAGAACTAAGGTTGTTTTACAAATTATTATCAAACTGCATTTTTTCGGCAGGCACCTTCTTAGCATTGCTGCTGCCAAACCTGTAACTGAAACCGATATACAAAACTCTTGCATCCCTGCTGGTAATGGCAGTTTGATTGAAGTATGCTGTATTTAATGTAACTTTTTGTTTCAGTGTCCTGAATACATCAGAAAGTGTTAAGGTGATGGCCAGTTTCTTTTTAAATAGATCCTGTCTTGCACCCATATTCATAACAAAAGTTGGAAAAAATTGTCCCTGCGCTGTTTGCCTGGCCGAACGATAATTACAGCTCAATTGTAATTGCGTGATGGGTGTAAATGTAAACGTGGAAATAAAATTAGTGCTGAACGAGACAATGGATTTTTTTTGAAATATACCGAGGTTGTCTGCATTGATACTATTGTAAAAAATATTGGAACTTAGATTTGCCGAAAAGAATTTTGCAGTATTAACAGATACAATGAATTCAAGCCCGGCCGATTGGTCGTTAGATAAAATTTCACGGGTAGTGAGTAACACCGAAACGTTAATGGGTTTTGTAACCGTGGTAAAGCTGTTGTATTTATACAGGTAATAAATGCTTGTTACAAATGT
>JANMFO010000241.1:0-7261 GCA_031374245.1 Chitinophagaceae bacterium
GTTGCTGTTCCGGAAAAATTGTTAGCACGGAAATCTCCTGCAATGTCATTTGAACAATCGGCTTCATTACCACAGGCTGGTCTTCTTGCTTTGCAGGGGCTTCGCTATAAAGGAGTAATAAAGCAGGGCGATGAAATTTTAATCAATGGTGCTGGTGGCGGTGTTGGTACTATTGGCTTACAATATGCGAAATTATTGGGGGCAGTGGTAACCTGTGTAGACAAAGCTGAAAAGTTTGAAATGCTCCGCTCATTGGGTGCCGATTATTTTATAGATTATACAAAAGAAGATTATACCAGGAATGGTAAGCAATATGACCGGATACTGGATGTCATTGCACATCGCTCTGTTGCTGATTATAAACGGGCATTGAAACCCGGTGGCACTTTTGCAATGATTGGTGGATCCATGGGTGGTCTTTTATTACAATTCATATTCATTTGGCCAATTCTTTCAAGATTAAGCAATAAAAAAATGGGACTAATGGGATATAAACCAACCAGAAAAGATCTTGAATACCTTAACCTGTTATTTGAAGAGGGCAAACTGATACCAATTATCGACAAGTGTTATCCGTTACAGGAAGTGCCTGCTGCTTTTCATTATTTTAGTGAAGGAAATATAAAAGGAAAAATTATTATCAATATAAAAGATAGTAAATCAAAATAGGTGAAAACATTCTTTTCAATCATGAGTTGCGCCTGTCCCGCAGTAGTGCGGGAAACCCATTACAACCATTCAACTTCATATTTATTATTAGTCGGTGTTTTACGAACAAACTAAGGATAAACGGAGGGTACACCGTCATTTTTGTGGTACCATTGATATTGATTTCATTAATGTCCGGACTAACCTCTTTACCTTCATTTGCAAATAAGAAATAAATACCTTTATCCAATATTTAAACCCTCAATGTATGCAAACCATTCTAGGAGCAAACGGAACCATTGGCACATTACTGGCAAAAGAACTAATCACCTACACCAATAAGATAAGATTAGTAAGCAGAAATCCTAAAAAAGTTAATGATACAGATGAACTCTTTGCGGCGGATTTAGCTGATACTTCACAGGTAGAAAAGGCCATCGAAGGTGCTGAAGTAGTGTATCTGCTGGTGGGATTTGATTACAAATTAAAAGTATGGCAAGCTAAATGGCCATTGCTGATGCAAGCCACTGTTGCTGCCTGTATTAAACATAATGCAAAACTTGTTTTCTTCGACAATGTGTATTTATATGATAAAAATGCGATGGCACATATGACTGAAGAGTCGCCAGTTAATCCACCATCCAAAAAAGGAAAAGTCAGAAACCAGGTAGTGGATATTATGATGAATGAAGTAAAAAGTGGAAAGCTTACAGGGCTTATTGCCCGTTCAGCAGATTTTTATGGCCCCCGCAATGAAAAAAGTACCTTACAGGAAATGGCTTTTAAAAACCTTAAAAAAGGAAAAAGCCCCAACTGGCTTATTGATGCAGATAAAATACACTCTTTTACTTATACTCCTGATGCCGCCAAAGCAGTGGCTATGCTTGGCAATGCCACTGATGCCTATAACCAGGTATGGCATATGCCAACAAGCAGCGAAAAATTAACAGCCCGGCAAATTATTGATTTGTTTAATAAAGAAATGGGCACCAGTAAAAAAGTAAAACTGCTGCCAATGTGGATGCTAAAAATACTTGGCCTTTTTATTCCAGTGTTAAAAGAAATGCCGGAAATGATGTACCAGAACGACAGGGATTATTATTTTGATTCTTCTAAATTCAACCAGCGGTTTTCATTTACACCAACCAAATATGCCGAAGGGGTAAAACAAACTGTGGCAGCAGGATAAACCCATTGCCCATAGTGTTTCAAAATATAAAAGATGAATGGTAATAACTAGTCTGCCATAGCCTAAAATAATTTTAATTACCGATAGTTTGCATTTTGTAAGTACTTTTAAAAAAAATAAAATGTCAAAAATAAAAATCACCGTTAACAATAACGGATCATTGAAGGTAGAAGGCAATTTTGAAGTAGTGGATAGAAACGGTGGTGTTTATAATTTACAAGGACGAGAAATTGTATCGTTTTGTCGTTGTGGTCTTTCTAAAAACAAACCGTTTTGTGATGGTTCACATAACGGGCATTTTGAACATGAAGCGATTGCTTTTGACTTGCCGCCTAAGAAAACAGTTTAATTTCCGCCCCTGCAGGTGTTCCGCTAAAAACAATAAGCCGTGGTTGATGTACTGAGTTTATAGAAGTATCTTCCACCAACCACACAACTTAAAGTTTAAGGCACATAACGAATCTTGCTCAATCGCTGAAAAATGAAAGGCGAAATTAAACTGATCCTAATTAAGATTATTCATACACTTATCTGGGTATTTTTCAATGTGGTAATCTTCTACATGCTGTATGCTGTGCTTACCAATAAACTGGATAAATGGTTATGGATCGGATATGGGTTATTTATACTTGAAGGCATCATCCTGCTGGCTTTTAAATTCTTTTGCCCCCTAACTGTAATGGCCCGAAAATACTCCAACTCCACCAAGGATAATTTCGACATTTACATTCCCAACTGGTTGGCAAAATATAACAAACTGATCTACACCTCTCTTTTAGGTGTCATTATTATAATCACCATATACCAGCTTATTAAATAAACCCTTGTCAGTTTCGGTTGTTGTGCGATGTGTTACAAACCAACCAGGATAATATGAATTGGTTCAGGTAATTTTTTTATTTTAACTTTAGTACACTCTTCCAAAAACCAACTATCAACTACCAAACCAATTAAGCCATGCGTTTTTTTATATCCAACTTTAAATGGGTGATGCTCATTTCAGGGCTATTAACATGCACCATGTTTTTAGCATTGTTTTCACCACAAGCTTCGCTTAAATCAAATTTTGCTGAAACGATCGAAGGCCCTGTGGAAGAAATCATCATTCGCAACTGGGGGGCATTAATCGGTATGACCGGTATTATGCTTATTTACGGAGCCTTCTATGCTGCCGTAAGAAAGTTTACCCTCGTCATTGCAGGTATCAGCAAGATTATATTCATCAGCTTAGTAGTATCGTCCGGCATAACCTATTCCGGCCTGGGTGCAGGTACGGCAGTCATTGCAGATTCGGTTATGGTTGTGTTGTTCATTGCATACCTTTTGTTGTCAAAGTCAAACTGGCAATAAAAAAGCTTAAACAGATGCTTCCTTAGTATCACGACGTAAATCAAATTCTTAACTAATCAATCATGAAAAAAGAAAAAACAATTGGATGGCTATTAATTGCAGGAGCTGCAGGTGTATTTATTCCTTATACTATACTTACCATTATTTTTGAATACCCCGATATATTAAGAGAAGACACCGCTATTATCCTTACGAAATTTCATGAAGGTGGCAATAAATTAATCGGGACATGGTTTGCCTTTGCTTTACTTGGGTTACCCTTAGTACCTGCGTATATCCTCATAGGTCAAAAGCTGGAAAACAGGTCAATGCTTGTTCGGACAGCAACCACCATTGGTGTAATAGGGTTAGTAGTTCAGATGATTGGGTTGCTTCGCTGGACTTTTGTAGTTCCTGTTTTAGCCAATAGTTTTCTGAATGCTCCTGATGAAGCCACAAAAGCGGCGGCCATCATGTCTTTTAAAACGATTCATCAATTTGGTGGTGTGATACTTGGAGAACATTTAGGGCAACTCCTTACCATCATCTGGACAGTTTTGATTTCAATATCTTTTATCGAACTAAAACTCTTTCCAAAATGGGTCAGCCTGCTTGGTTTTATCAGTTCATTCATTTATTTACTGGCCCAGGCTGAATTATTTGCTACAGTAATTCCTGGTTTTCTGGTATGGGATATGGCAGGGTTTATTGGCAGTACACTTTGGCTTATCTGGCTTATAGTTATTGGTATCCTGTTTCTTAAAAAGAAGCTACCATAAGCAGTGCAATGCTTTTTATCATAAAAACTAACCGGGATAAATAACAATAAACTTTCCAACCTGCCTGGTATTACACAAAAACTATACTCTGGTTGGAGTATCTGTATTATCATTTCTTCTTCAACTTAACCCCCCTGAAGGAATTTATTTTATTATCCCGGTCGAATTCTATTTGAATTTTTTCATATTGAAAAGCTTTACCATCAAGGTATTCTTTACCAATAATGGTGGCGGTTGTAATGCCTGCCACAACAGTTATTTGTACCGGTTCTGTAATTTCAAATTTGTTTTGCGGATGGCTTCTCCAGAAACTTTTATCACTCTGGGTAATCTTTTTCTTTGGAACATTCCTTAAGTATTTCATATAGGCCAGTACAGTATCGGAAAAGTATAGTTCTGCCGAATCAGCCTTGTGTTCATTTCGGAACCGGAATAACTCATGCACTATTGTAACCTCCACTTTTCCCTGTTCAGGTTCTTTCTGTAGAACCCCTGCAATAAAATAAGACATCAGGATAGACAGGATAAAAATCATAAAAAAGGATTGATGCTATGAATTGAACGATAAATTTAGACAATCTAATGTTACTCACTGTCAGTCCACACAAACCCGAAAGAAATTTGCAGAGATACAATAGTTTTATACCTTACAACTATAAACTTTACACCAATGGCAGAATTAAAAACCCAAAAAACCGAACTCAGTGTTGAGGCTTTTTTAAAGAAAATTCCAGAGGCACAAAAAAGAAAAGATGCCTTCACCATTATGGAAATGATGGAGAAAGCCACAAAAGCCAAAGGTAAAATGTGGGGAACATCCATTGTTGGTTTTGGTGATCAGCATTTAAAATATGAAAGCGGCCGGGAGTTGGATTGGTTTGTAATGGGATTTTCGCCCCGCAAACAAAACCTGACCTTATATATTTCCGGAGCTGTGCAAAAGCAACTGGCACTGCTGAAAAAATTGGGAAAACATAAGACCGGAAAGGGTTGTTTATATATTAATAAGCTGGAAGAAGTGGATATGGCTGTACTAAAAGAAATAATTAATAAGGGGCTTGTAAAATGATTGCACCATGCAAAGCAAAGCAGATACGGTAGATGATTATTTAAAAGAAGTTCCGGTGGAGCGATTTGAGGCATTAACTAAAATCAGGGAATTATGCCTGAAAGAACTTAAAGGTTATAAGAAAAGCATGAGGTATGGGAGTCCCTGCTATGAAAAAAACAATATTGCAGAGGCCGGCTTTGCCAGTCAAAAAAACTTCATTTGTCTTTATATTCTAAAGCAGGATATAATGGAAAAGTATAAAAGCGAACTTAAAGGAGTAAGTGTGGGCAAAGGATGTATCCGTTATACAAAACCTGAAAAGATTGATTTCTCGGTCGTTCAAAAAATGCTGGCAGGAACTTTCCGTTCAAAAAATACCATTTGCGGATAGTATTCCTTTTATAATTCTTCCGCATCGTGGTTAAAGTGCTATAGCTACAGAAATATTTTCTACCAACCAGCCGTACAGATATTTTTACTTATCAGTAACAGCCGGTGTATCACTAAATAAGATGCAGATTAAAATTAATTGCTACTGGTTTTCTTGTTACTATCTTAGTACATTTTAATTCTTAACACAACGAACGGATGCTCCTATTTTCTTATTGGAACCGCTACCTGCCAAGTCCAGTTTAGGGAGCTTTCCGTGAACATAAAGGGTGTATAGCATTGCTGCATCCAAATAATTTTTGTAGGAAGTAGTCCACCAACAACCCGATTGAATTCCGGTTAGAAAAATGCCGTCGCCTGTGCGCCAATTGCCCGGCAGGCCTGCAAAACCACTTTCATTGATGCTCATTATATCTATTGTCCATCCGTTTCCGGCTTTCAATTTGGCTGGGGCTTTATCATTTCCCCCAAGGTAATTGATCATTTTTTGCCAATCCGCTTCAGTTGAAACATGCCATCCTTTAGGTGCCAGCCCCCTGGCATCATTAACAGCAAACCAGTTATATAGCTTACCGTATTCCGCATTCTTAGGATCATTATCATAATAACACCAGGCCGGTTTTTTTTCCACTCCCGCCTTTTTCCATTCTTCATCTGTCTTTGCTTCCGCAATCAGGTCTCCATTTAAAAAGGTACTTACGTTCAGGTTCTCCGCCATCCAGGTTTGGGTGCCAATTTTTATTGTCTGGTAAGTAACTCCCCCATCTCTCGAATCGGTAAGTGTTCCCGGCACCTCCTTGATATAAGGTTTATCTTTTTCAACAGGTTGCTTCGGTTTCTCCGGTGGTTTTTGTTTTTCTGTTGGCGTTGTTTTCTGAGGTTGTTTTTGCTTTTCTGGTTTAACAGGTATCACAACAGGTTGAACAGGCATTACAGCTGGAAAAGCATCTTTTATGCAACGAACAGAGAATCCCATTCCCCAATCAGACGCTACTCTTTCAAATTGACCGAGCACATTCACATTGCGGACCCAGGCTTTTTTACTGCTTTCCAGTGTTGAACTCCACCAATAAGTTTCGATTCTGATACCCGTGAAATTTCCATTATTACTACGGATACCGGATGGAAGTCCATTGAAACCAGTTTCACCAAATACAATCAATTTGGGTCCTGCTGCTATCTCACTTCCTAAATAATCAGTCATAATTGACCATTCACCGTCGGTGGGTATATGCCAGCCAGCAGGTGCCAATCCTCTGGGATCATTAATGGCATGCCAGTTATACAGCTTACCGTATTTCTTACCATTATTCAGATCGTTATTATAATAACACCAGGCAGACAAACCATACTCAAATGCCTTTTTCCATTCTTCAGCAGTTTTTACCTCAGTAATCCTATCACCATTTTTAAATGTACTTACATTAAGATTTTCTGACATCCATGTCTGGGTACCAATTATAACAGTTTTTTCCTGCCCGGAACTTTTAAATCCTGTAAACAACAGTGTGATAATAATGAGACGACATAATTTCCCGATACCCGTTTTCATGCAATATTTTTTTCTTACGTTTTATACAAACAAAACTCATGTAATTTATTTATTTTAGAGAACAATGCAGCAATAATTAATAGCAGGTGAAAGAAAATCTATTCTCATACGGAACACTTCAAAAAGAGAAAGTTCAAATGGAACTGTTTGGGAGAACTTTGCATGGGTCGCCAGATATGCTGCGGGGTTTTAAAACCGCTACTATTGAAATCATGGACGAATCATTTCTTTCAAAAGGTGAAGAAAAATACCAGCAAACATTAATTGCTACGGGAGACAAGAATGATATTATTATTGGAACTGTTTTAGAGATAACTGCAGAA
>JANMFO010000271.1:0-19654 GCA_031374245.1 Chitinophagaceae bacterium
CATCGCTCATGTCAGGCTGATTGAGAAAATTGATGACGAACAGATTGTATTACACTATAATACTCCTGCCATTAATCTTGATCATATAAAAAAATTGACAACCAGTTTTGGGATGATACAATTTTCTAAAATTAATCAGCCGGATATTGATTCAGGGTATACATTAGATGATAATGCAAGGGCTATGATTGCTATGTGCCAGCATTTTGAATTGTCAAGAGACGAAGCAGATATAAAATATATTATTATCTACTTTGATTTTATAAAATATTGCCTGCAACCCGGGGGCTACTTTCTGAATTACGTAAATGAACAAAAAAAATTTACGGAACAAAACAATTCAACCAATCTGGCTGACTCAAATGGGAGAGCCATTTGGGCTTTAGGGTATTTAATTTCTATTGGCGCTTTATTACCAAAAGAATTGACAACAGATGCAGAATTAACAATGCAAACTGCTTTGTTGAATGTAAATAAGATTCATTCTACAAGGGCTATGGCATTTATAATAAAAGGTTTGTATTACCGCAGTACAAAAAATAAATCAGTTCAGGATACGTCGTTAATAAGGCACCTTACTGACAGATTGGTTCAAATGTACAAACATGAAGCAGACAATGAATGGAAGTGGTTCGAAAGTTATCTTACCTATGCTAACAGCATATTGCCTGAAGCGATGTTGTGCGCATGGTTGGCTACTGGTGAATTTATTTATAAGGAAATTGCCAAATCATCGTTTGATTTTCTTTTATCAAAAACCTTTAGAGACAACAGTATAAAAGTAATTTCTAATAAATGCTGGTCGCACAAAGGTGAGGAATCAGCCCACATGGTAGTCGGAGGTGAACAACCCATTGATGTAGCGTATACCATTCTTGCCTTAAGTAAATTTCATGATGTGTTTGAGAATGCAACATACAGGAATATGATGTCAGTTTCATTTAATTGGTTTTTGGGGAAAAACCATTTATACCAGATTATTTACAATCCATGTACTGGCGGTTGTTATGACGGGTTGGAAGAAAACTATGTAAATCTAAACCAAGGGGCCGAGTCAACTGTTAGCTACCTGATGGCAAGATTAACGGTTGAAAAATTTTCCAGGGACGAACAAATGAGTAAACCCATAAAAGTTCGTCATTTAAAATTTAATGCGTGAAGTTAAATATGGAAAAATATTTTCCTGTATATACTGGCAATAATTACGATGATTTCGTTTAAATCTAGATGCTTTCCCCAAAAAATAAAGCCAGCTTTTGAAGCAAAATTATTCTTTAAACTAACCGATGTAGTTGTTACTACAGAAGTTGACAGAAGTATTTTGTATCGTGATATGCAGGTTGTATTATCAACAAACAGTTTTGGAAAGAAGGGCTTTGTATGTATATTTTGTAACAGGCTTCCTTCCTATGAGTCTATCTCATTAGAAAACAGATAATAAGATAAGGCCCTGTTAGATGGTTTTAATCTCTTCATCCGCAACCGGGCCCGAAAACGCAGTCCCAATACTTTGCATTAAACTGGATACAGGGCCTTCCATCTTATTGGTTTTATCATCCAGCGTACTATCATGTAACAACTCACCCATATTTAATACAGCTGGCAGGTATAATAGAATATTATTTTTTTGATTACTAAAAAACAATTTTACCTCTTTTGCACTAGCGTCAGCCGATAAATTTTCTTTCACCACTTTTACAGCTTCATTTGCTATGGCGTTCATCTTGGCAATCGGGTCTTCATTCGATTGTTTGGCATAAGCTGAAATTGTTTGTATAGCCTCTTTTTTATTATCATCAAAAATTTTGCCTACCCAGTTTGAGGAATTACTGCCCCGAAAAAAATCTTCGGCCCCTACGTCGGATTGAACATATTTATATAAACCGGTGAGTACAGCAGGTATTGCTGCCTGGCTGAATTTGTGTTCCTCAGGTGTTTTTTCATCAGCAACCACCTGTTGAGTATTAGGATCAATCTTTTGTAATGCAGGATAGGCTAGGTTTCGTTGTATTGTTTCCAAAAGATTTATTGACATAATGGATAGGTTTACTGAATTATAAATTATTTGATGTGATAAAGATTTAAAAAACCATGCCAATAAATGACTGGAAAATGAGTGCTGTATTTTGGTACACTTTTATAAGTAGTCAGAATTTTTCCGGAGTACAAGTTTAATGCGATATGCTTTTGCAGGAAATTATTATTACTGGTGTTGCCGGTAATAATCTGTTCGCTTTACTGAATAAAAAAAACTCTCCGGTTACAGGAGAGTTTTTTTTATGATAAAATAGTTTAATTCTTTTTTTCTTTCATTTTATCTATTGCCTGTTTCATCATTTCTTCCCAGTTATCATCAAAGGTAAGGTTGGAAAAGCTGATCTTATTCACTTTAATTTCTGATGGATGATTTTTGTCTATTTTCATAATACCCATCGCTTCTATGGTTACCTCTCCATCTACAGATCCTGATATTTTCCATTTATGTCCTCCAAAATTATTACTGCCCAGGTCTTCGCATTGAGTAAGGGTTACTTTGTAATTGGTAAGCTTCGGTGTTCCGCCTAATAGTCCTCCGAATACCTGGTTTTCCCGGCTGAAGCTAAGACCCACTACCGGATAAATACCGGGTTTAAGGGCAAAAAGAAAGTTTACTACAATTGATTCTCCATCAGAGCCATTTGCTGTAACAACAGCAAGGTTATCATTACCGGGCGATAATTTCTCTTTGTCTTTTTGCAGCAGTACCGAACCACCGACTTTTCTTAAAGTATCACCTATAGAATAAGCAACAATTGCCGATGTGGCTGTTGGTGTAGCACTGTTTTCAGCTGGAATATTTGTGATTTCACTGCTTTCTTTGCCGGGCTCATTATTCTTCTTTGAATTATTGCAGGCTATTAATATTGCTAACGCAGCAATCGGAGCTATTTTTCTCATTTTCATTGATTAATTATGTTATCCGGCTGTATATACTTCGGTGGCTCCCGGCAATAAAAACGCAACAACAAAAGCTAATATGGCTATTATCAAACCGAACATAAAAATATTATACGCAATCCGCAGATACCTATATTTTTTTGCGAGTACTACACCCAGGAAATAAGCATCCTTGATCATACTACTGTTCATATAGTTTTTATCGTTCAGCATCTCTGTCATTCCCCAGTCGTAATCCTGCAGGCTCATATTATGAAAGTTTCCAAAAAATAGCAGATTCGTTTTTTTCGTAGCTATATCTTCCCGGGTAAACCTGCCACCGGATACATTTGGCCTGGTGGCAAGAATCCCAAAAACTATGGAGGTGACACAAACAAGGACTATTATGGCTACAGGAATCTGTAGATTCGGATCTGTCTGTAATTTTTCAAACAAACTGGAAATAATGATAGAAAGTATAATGGAGTTAACAGAGATAAGAATATTGGCCTTGGAATCAGCCATCCCACTCAGGTTATTCTGGGTTTGGGACATGATGCGAAAGACGGTAGCCATGCCTCTTTCAGACTGGCTTTCTTTTTCTTTCTTTTTCTTGGCTTCAGCTGCTTCTTTAGCAGCCTCTTCTATTTTGTCTTTATCTTTTTGTTTTGTCTTATCTTTTTTATCAGGTTTCATTTCGCCATTTGTTTTTTCTTTTTGTTTTACTTCAGCCAGGTGTATTTCTTTTTCTGGCTGTAGCTTTTCTCTTCCATAGGCGGTGAAATAGTTATGTGCTTCCAGAAAACGGATATTAATTTTTCGCCAGTCTTTTTTTGACACCTCATTCCCTCCAAACTCCTCAAGCTCCTGGCGCAACAGGCGGTTTTTTTCATCAAACGCATCGGTGCCAAGGTGAAAAAGGTCTGCGTCACATATTATTCGTTCAATAGTGGTGGTGGGGCTTTGCGGTATGCGGGTGGCATTAATGCAACCAATTACTTTATTCTTAAATTCTTCACTGGCAGAATGGGCATTTAAAAAATCAGTGGCCAGCTGTACACTTACCATTTCATGGTTCCGGGCTTCACCACTGGTGTAGCCGGTATCATGAAACCAGGCAGCCATCAGTAAAGGTATACGGTCTTCATCGGGTAGCTGTTGATTATCTGCCAGTACCTGGCAGGCAGCTACCACCTCCTGTGTATGCTGAAGTGAGTGAAACTTAATACTTTTACTAAGTTTGTTTGATAATAGGTCCGTTACAAACGCCTGGGCATCCTGTAAAAGAAGTAATTGGCTTTCCGACATGTTATAAAGATAACTTTTAATAAATTTAAACAAAATAAGAACAATGCGTTTTTTAAATTTTCCCTTAAGGCTTATTACACTGCTCCTGCTGCCGGTATTGATAAATATGGCTTGTAAGCAAAAGAAAAAGGTTATTAAATCCCCATCTCACTATAATTTTTCTGAGGCATTTACTTACAAGCTGGATTTAAAGTTGAAAGAAATTTCAGGTCTGGCCTGGGATTCTGACAGGGACGAGTTTTTGGCTCATTATGATGAATCCGGAAAGTTGTTTGTTCTGGATAAGGCTTCACTCCAGATAAAGTTGCCGTCGCCATATGAATTTGGAGCCAAAGGCGATTATGAAGATATTGCTATCTATAAAGGAGTACCCTACGTTTTACGTAGCGACGGTATGATTACCAGAATAATCAGGGATAGTGCCGGTGTTCGTGGAATAGAAGCTGGAAAAATCGGCATTTCGGGTACGAATGATTTTGAAACAATGTATGCCGATACTGCCCGCAAAGCACTTATTATTATATGTAAGAACTGTGCTATGGATGATAAGAAAAGTGTTAGTGCATTTGCTTTTTATCCTGACTCAACCGGCTTTGATACGAACCCTGTATTTACTATTGATGCTGCAGAAGTAGAGAAACTGGCTCCAAACAAAACATCTAAACTACAACCATCAGCAGCGGCCATACATCCCGTTTTGAAAAAATTATTTATTATCTCATCGGCCGCCAATTTGCTGGTGATAGCAGATCTGAATGGTAAAGTGGAATCTGTTTTTGAATTGGGAAAGAAATTGTTTCCGCAACCTGAAGGCCTGACGTTTAAAAACAATGGCGATATGTATATTTCTAATGAAGGTGTAAGTACAAGATCTACTATCCATCGGTTTGTTTATAAACCTTAAGCAGTAATGTTTTTTTCCTGCTGAGCTTTATCTGTCAGCCAGAGGCAAAACATAAGCCAGATAAAACCCATGCAATACCCTGCTACCACATCGGTGGGGTAATGCATCCGTAAGTAGATACGGCTGAATCCAATAAGTAGAATCAGTGATAATAAAAAAGCTATTACAAGCTGCCGCACTCTTTTATTGATAATATTAATTGCAGCAAGCCATATCAACAGGCCATAAAAAGCAACACTCATAAAAGCATGGCCGCTTGGGAAACTAAAATTTGTAACACCATCTACCATTGGCTGTTCAGGTCGTTGCCGTTGGAAAATCGTTTTAAAAAAAGTCATAAGACTAAGACTGCTGAGGGATACTATGGCAAGCCTGAGGGCAAGCCGGTTATTTTTCCTGATAATAAAGTAAGAAAGCAATAGTAAGTTGACAGGCACTAAAAAATTGTGATTGCCTAAAAAGGAAACTGCCAGCATAAAACGGGTGCGGCCTTCTGTAATGTATGGTGAAATACCAGCAAATATTTTCTGATCAAAAGGAACTGTATTATACAGGAGCACTATGCTTATAATGCAGGCAAGTAAAACTAAAGCTGATACAAACAGAATAATAGCGGCTTTTTTGGTGAATAGCTGGCCAGATACTGCTTTTTTTTCCTTATCCTGATTAGTATTTTCTTTTATGCGTTGAAGCATCTGTGAAAGATAGGTCAAATTTTTAAGGCAAATAATTCAAGGCTTTCATTTTTGCCCTTCAAATCCACCATACCGAGGCTTTCGCTTTGCCAGTCTTTCATATCCAGCAGTTCGATAAATTCTTTAGATACAAGATACTTCTGGTTTAACTCAGCGCAGGCACTCCTGATTCTGGCGGCTGTATTAATAGTGTCTCCGCTTATTACAAGGTCTTTTTTTGTTATTCCTACCTGCCCCACGGTTACATTACCTGCATGGATGCCAACTTTATATTCAGGTATAATATCATAAGCCCGTTTAAACTGTTGGGCGTTGTGATTTAGTATTTTTCTTGCGGAAATAAGAGAATTGACACATTTTCTTGCATTGGCCGGTGTGTGTGGCCACCAAGCCACAATTTCATCACCAACATATTGGTAAACCCGGCCATCGTATTCAGCAATGCCTGCCGCCATACAATAAATAACATCCCGTATAAATTTAAAATATTCTGTATGTCCAAGTTTTTCTGCAATTGGCGTAGAGTTTTTCAAGTCAATAAACATCAGGATCCTTTTTTCATCACTGGGTTGTAAGTACTTTCCAATAATAATATTAAAAAAAACACCCTGGGAATATTTTTGATTGATTTCTATTGTAAGCTGTGTTAATACAAATAATAAAACCCACTCCGGCATTTTTTCTAACAGCCATTTTCTGCGAAAGGTATTTTCAATAAACTTATTAAAAGCTCCCGCAACAGGTTCATGTTCAATAACCAGACTATACGTAAAATAAATAAAAAAATTCATTGCAATGGCTACAACAACAAGAAGCAGTGTTTTGATAACCAGGTTTACCCACGGAGATTTATTGTTCAGGAAGTTTTTCAATACAATAATAAGGAAGTAGCCAATGATAAAACTAAACACAAAGACATTCAGCTCCCGCAGCAAAATGGCTTTAAGGGAACCGGCATTAGTCGATTCATATTTTGGTGTATATGTCTGTGTTGCATACCGGGTAATGAAAATCAGGAAATCAATAATCGTCCATACTATTGCAATTGTCAATATGCGTTTTAGTTCATTTTTTTTTACTGCAGAACGTTTAGGTAAAACAATATGGGTGGGGTTCATGATTTTTTAAACTTTGGAAATGGCAATTTACCCAAACCGGGCATATTATTACTCTAATAACCATGCCGTGTTAGTAGGTAATATTCACTTTTGTGCCAATCGAAAAATTGACTACTCTGTCACTTTCTGAAAAACCTGCCGATGCGGAAATAACAAAGAGATTAAAAGGAACAAAATAAAAACCGCCACCAAAAGCGCTGTGTAATCCTTTGGAACTTTCTTCTTTAAGCTTTACCCGGCCGGTTTCATAAAAACCAGTTAGTCCAAAGGGGCCGGCCAGCGTATAGGAATCAAGGTCAAATAATTTTAACCGGAGCTCTACACTTGCATAGGAAGCTGACGAACCCTGGTACCTGTTGTTACGGAAACCCAATAAATTATTATTACCCAGCGTTAAGGCCTGGAAGAATTCAAAATGCTTGCTTAAAATACGGGCCGTACCAAATTTAAGTACTGCTACTAGTTTTGCCGGATTATTCCGGCTCACATATACTGTCATCTCAGATGAGATGCGGGAAAAATTTTTACTGCCACCTTTAATACCTGCGGCATATAAAAATTCATTGTCCCAATGTATTCCCCTTGTTGGGAAGACTTCACTGTTCCTGTTATCGAGGTGAATAGTGGCTTTACCCCCAACATAAGTTTTTTTAGTAAAAATATTTGCTGAATCAAGCCCGACAAGCTGCGGCTTCGCTAAAACATTATTGCTATTAAATTTATAATTATTGGAATACTGGTAATAATATGGGCCAAACATCAGGTGGAGATTATTAAAAAACCGACGCCGGAACAGGGCATCTATTTCCACTACTTTATAGCGGGTTCTGTAAAAGTTATCATTTTTTGATTCATCAATTTTTGACTTGTTGCCTAAGCCAAAGAAATTATGCAGGCCCGGATTGACAGAATTCGCCTGCAACAAAACGTCGAGATTGCGGGTGATATGGTTAAACTCACCTTTATAATAAAATTGATAGGCACCCGCAAAAGAATATAAGGCGGAAAAGTTCTGATCAGAAGCATAAGGCAGGTTCCTGAACCCATGTGTTCTTTTTGAAAATCCTATTCCTAAAGTTGTTCCCAGGTCAGAATTATAGGTAAGCAGTGCCTGAGGAAATTTAGTAGTGTTATATTGAAAGCCGGTAATGCTGTTATCATTAACGGGTGGGTTTAGGGAAAAACGGTTTTTAGTCTGGCTGCCATTCCGGATAAAATTTCCATCCGATTTTATATCGTACAATAAATTTTCTACATGCCCTTTTATATTAAAGGTATCATTACCCTTTCCACCAATAATCCTGAATTTAATTCTTGATGAAGCACTTGAGTCAATCTCAAAAAGATCATCATCATTTAACCCAAATAGCCGTATTTCATGGGTTACGGCAGGATCAAAAATTCTGTCATACATAATAAAGCTGGTATCATTTCCTTTATTTCTTGCATACACCCTTACCTGTAACCCTTTACCGGCATTACTGACTTTGAAATATTCTTTAGCGTTGCTGCCGATTACATTTACTTTATTCGAAATAAAATTATAATAAGCCATACCTTTTTTGGCAAGCAGGTTGCGGCGGCTGATCATTTTTTTGATAATCGTTTCTCCGTGAATAGGAAAAATTTCAGGAGGTAGTTTAGTAACTGCATTCCTGATTACTGAATCATTTATTGTTTGCTGAAAAGATGCGATTGATTGTCTCCATTCTTCAGCATCCAGGTCGGTAAGAAAAATTCTGTCAAAGTCTCTTGCACCATAGCCGAGCCAGCCTATATCGGGTATATTATGCTGAAAACCTTTTAAAAAAGGAAGTGCCCTGCTGCTAAACAATCTTATCTGCAATCCCTTCGAATGAAAGAATGCCATCTCCCTTGATTTTGGGATAGGGTAATAAACTTTCCCTTTGCCAGTATCACCTTTACTCCATTTCCATTGATCGAAATGGCGGTCAAAATCACCAATTACAATATCCAGCAGCCTTCCCCGCAGTGCATCTGCCTGAAGGGGGCGGTGATCATTATCTTCAATCATTTGGCCGAATACTTTGGCCGTACTGATTGTATTGGATCCATCTGCTGAAGGCTCTCTTTCTTCGAGTGTACATACTTTGTCTGCAAATAATTTTCTGTAAAAACTAAAAGCAGGGTCATCAGGTACAAAGAAAAGCTCGGGGTGAGGGGTCTGCAGACCAAGTCGCTTAACCAGCGTCGGAGTAATAAAAGAACTATAGGGGAATGCCCCTGAATTAATTTCTTTTACCGTAGCTTTTACAATACTTCCCTGGAAAGTTTCGGGTAAAACTTTGGCCAGGTTTTTATTAATGCTTTTTAGTGTCCATTCTTTTCCACTGGCGTCTTTTAGCCGTAATGATGTAGATTGGCCATCTCCACCCAGGCTTACTATTGTCATGCCACCTTTTTCTTTTTTCAGATTAAACACTTTCATGTTTACCGGAGTCCGCCATTCGGCCCGGTAATTTTCGCCCATGAATAATTTTTTCAATCCATTTATTTTAGTCATCCGGGGATTGGCAGCCCTGTTAACGGTGTCTTTGTATTTTGCAAACGGGTCTGTTTCCACTTTTGCAGAATCGTCCAATAAAAACTGTGGCGGCATTTTTGAAAAATTCAACAAAGTCGCATTATAGGGATTTCTTACACTATCTGTTACGGTATAAAAATTAACGGTTACATTTTTGTTAGTGGATACTTCCAATACGCAAAACCCCTGTGACTCCGTAGTAAAAAGACTTTTTTTACTTTTTGATACCCGCTGATCTTTACATCCACCCCCGCTGATAATATAATTATAACTGCTGTCTTTTATATGCTGCAGGTTATGCTCATGCCCTGAAACAAAAATTACATTTGGCGCTACAGCTTTAACGGCCGTCGATATTTTATCAACCATTTCCACATAATTGGGATGAGCCAGATCCTGCGGCGTACCGTATACACTTCTTGCAATAGGATAAATAGATCCGATTATTGGCAAAGGAATATAGGCGCTTTGAAAAATATCTGTAAAAGGAAAGATGTGTTGCTTGATTGTAAAAAGACCCCCGTGCACACCATTACTTTTAAAAGGATGGTGACAGGCCAGCAGGATTAATTTTTTTGAATTGCGGGCAGCAATATCGGCGATTTGTGCAACCAGTTGATCTTTTGTTTTGAAACTGCAGTCTGATTCTATACCGGGCTTATCATAGGGATGTATCCACCACTGACTGTCAAATAATATCATAACCACATCTTTTCCCAGGTCCACTCCTACCGGCCCGGGGCAGCCATCTTCCGGGTAATACTTTACATTCTTTTTCCCAATAAAATCTACATACAATTGCTGACGGATAATAGCATCATAACCACCGGAAGCGCCGTTTTTCCAATCATGGTTACCGGGAATCATGTATACTTTTGCCGGTGTACCGTCTGCCACTGAAAGCTGAGAATCTAAAACAGCCCTGTCAGCAGCATACCTGCTGCTCTGATCATCGGGCAGCCCATTTCTATAAAGATTATCTCCAAGAAAAAGAACTGTCGTTTTTTTATCCATTTTGATCAGGTCCCGTACAGCATCTACCACAGGGTGCTTTCCGCCTGTCAATTGGCCCGCATCACCGATTAATATGATACGCTGAGAAACGGTATCAGTTTGAGCCTTGAGGAAAATATTCAACAAAACCAGGCAGCCTATCAGTGCAATATATTTTTTCATCACTTCTGTAAATAGATTAAGAGGTGGTTGGTTTTTTCTGAAGGCTCAACTTACCATGAGAATGAAAACCGTTATTGAATACCAGAAGTTTCCTGTCATCTTCATTCACCTCCGACACCCGTAAAACCACTAATTTACAGAAAAGTTCAGCCAGAATAACAAGTAGTACAAAAAAGTTATAGTTGATTTTTGTCATAATATATTTCAATTCATTCATATTTTTATTCTTACAGCCAGATTAATCACTCTACCATCAATAGGAGCCCATAAAGGAACAAATGATGGGTTAATGATAGTTCCGGTAAATAAAGGCTCATTTTTACTTTGGCGGTAATTCAACAGGTTTTCTCCGTTTAGCACTATACTTAGATGGTTGCCAATTTTACGCTCCAATAACCCCGCCATAAAAAAATAACCAGGAGTTTTACTCGCATCGAGGCGATATTGATGGCCGTTGTAAGAACCTTCTAATCCTATCCGCCAGGTTTCCCCTAATTCTTTCACTATTGTAAAAGCCATCCTGTTTTTAGGGGTCAATGGCATAAACTGGTTTTGCTGCAAATATTTTCTTTTTGCAATAGTAAAAGTATAACCTGCATATAACTCCCATCCATGTAAATGAGCCTGTATATAGGTGTCAAAACCTTTTGTAACAATTGGTTTGGCTGCATTGGAGAAACTTATATCACCATTTACCTGTTCTATAGCAACGACCGGCTTGCTTATCTGTGTCAGAAAAAAAGCATGGTTAATGAAAATCTCATTATTATCACCCCAGGTTTTTTTATAATTTATTTCTGCATTATAGCCAATTGATTTTTCTGCTTTTACAGTTATTCCAACGGGTTGGATTTTTTCAATTGCATAATCAATAATCTGTGCTGCAAGGGCATTGGGTATTTTATATCCTAATCCTATCCCTAAACGGGTAGCCCAGTGTTCATTAAAGCGATTAAAGAAAGCAAGCCGTGGCAATAAGAAATTTCCATACCGGTTGTGATAGTCGTTACGCAAACCAGCTTCCAGTAAAGTGTTTTCTTTGAACCGCCAGGTGTTTTGTACAAAAGCACCGATTGTATTATTGCTGAAATTATTAAGCGGGATATAATCAGCTGGTAATTTTTTAAACCGGTCACCCAAAATATTTATTCCTGCTACCAAACTGTTATTTCCATACGGTACAAATAATGACGCTTCCGTAAAATAATTAAACTGGTTGCCTTTAAAATAATGGGTAGTACTGGTAATAGCTCTGTCAAATGAGCTTAGACTGGCTTTGATTTCCAGCTTTTGTTCATGATGTAGTTTTCTTTCCAATACCAATTCGCCACTGTGCCTTACGGTATTATTTTTTTCAAAATACTGATGTTGTGCACTCGCCTGATTTGCGAGTACCTGCATGTCACCACCATTGCGTTTTTCAATAGTAGCGGTGTACCCAGTTATAATGGTTGTTTTAATATCAGGATAAAAAAATAATCTTGGATGAAGTACCAGTGCATCCAGCTTTGTTACATCTGAGAAGCCATCTTTATTTACATCCACTGGTTTTTGATGTGTATAGCCGCCAAAGAAATTATAACCGGCATGCTTGTATCGTTTAGCCACATACACATTGACATTTGATTCTTTCAGGGTAGATTGATTGAGCGTAACCGTTACATTCTGTTTGGCTGTAGGTCTCCTGGATATAATATTTACCAGCCCACCAATGGCTCCGCCTCCGTACAACGTAGAAGCAGAGCCTTTGATGAGTTCAACCTGTTTTAAATCCAACGGGGGAATACTTAAAATACCAAAGCCTCCACTGAAGCCATCATATAAGGGCATACCATCCCGTAATATCTGGGTATATCGTCCTTCCAAACCCTGTATCCGCACATTGGCATTGCCGCTTACTGCACTGGATTGCTGAATCTGAATACCACTGATATCGCCCAATATGCTTGCAATATTAGCAGGCTTGATGGTGTTTTCTTCGTCCATTTCCTCCCGGCCCAATACTTCCACTTTTAATGGCGAATTTTCTATACGCTGATTGTTGCGGGTTGATGATAAAATAGTTACGTCCCTCAGCACCTTTTGTTCCGGGGTAAGATATACTTGAATTAAAGAACTGTCAGGAACGGGAATAATTAGCTCTTTTGTTTTGTAACCAATAGAGGAAAAGGAAAGAAAGTGATTGCCCGTAAGTAGTTTTAAAAAAGAGACACCTGCAGTATCGGTAATAGAAAGTGCTTTGCCTTTACTGGAAATAGTGACCAAATGAATGGCTTGGAGTGTAACCGTGTCTGTTACTTTTATTTTTATCAGTTCCTGCGATTTTACATTGCATGTAATAAAAAGAAGCTGAGCTATAAATATATATCGGGTTATTGCAGCCAAATCCAGATTTTAAACCGGTGAACTAATCCTCATCCAAACAAGGCCTGCAAATAGCTGGCATTGCAACAACATTTGAGGTTTTATATTTAAATAACAACTGCATCATTTTATTTATAAAGAGGAAAAATATTTTAATCGATGACTTCTTTTATAAAATTTCCCAGTGTATCAAATATAATGTCCTTACCTTTTATGGCGGCTTCATATTCTATTTTCCCCGTTGCTACAGTAATTTTTGCTGCTCCTTTAATATTTGCCCCTTTGTAATGGGCTTTGATATAGTTTTTCACAGTTTCTGGTAATTCTGCAACCTGTATTTCCATCTCTGATTCTGTCATTGTGCCCGTTGCTTCAAATAAGGCACTCATTTCATTGTTGCCCTGTTTAAAATTCGCCTCATATTTCCCGTTTTCTTTTTCCCATTTGGGCTCAGCACCCGGAAATTGCCTGGTAAATGATTCTTTTACAAGTGCAGGAACTTTTGATGCGTCTTTTTTTTGAGTATAGGCTGTTAATGAAACTGCGATACTTGCGAGGGTTAAATAAATTAATTTCTTCATATGTTGATTATTTTACGAAACACAAACGTACACCAGCAATCTGAAGCAATTCTGATTGGATTTGATAGCTACAGATTTTCAACAGATTTCAATCCCACCTTCAAAAGGTTAACCAATAATCAATTCCAAAATAATGTAGTTTATGAAAAATTATTCGTCTCATATCCTCTATGTTTTCAGTTCTTTTTTACTTCTTTTTATTTCTTCTGCCGGAGTAAATGCGCAAAAAAGCGTTATCAATGACACCAGTTATTATGAAACATTGCCTGATAAACTCACTACCCGGTTATACCTTTCTCAGAAATTTCTGAAGTTTACAATACCCCCTTCCGGAAACCAGACCGATATTGAGTATAAAGCCAATACCAAAATGAATTTGGGAATGGGAGTTACTTACCACAATATTTCATTAAATGTTTTTTATGGGTTTGCTTTCCTTAATAAGGATACTGCAAAAGGAGAAACTAAAGGACTCGATTTGCAGCTGCATATTTATCCACGCAGATGGGCTATTGATTTGGTGGCTTTGTTCCCAAAAGGATACCATCTTGAGCCTAAAGGCTATGCATCGGCTAATGCTAATAAATATTATTACAGGCCAGATGTGCAACTCAAGTTAATAGGTATTTCAGCCTACCGGGTTCCTAATAAAGAAAAATTCTCTTATCGTGCTGCCATCACACTGAATGAATGGCAAAAGAAATCAGCAGGTTCTGCTTTATACGGGGGTACTTTATATTATGGCACAGCAAAAGGAGATAGTGCACTGGTACCAAAAAGCATCCAGAACGGATTTCCGCAAAAAGATATTGATAACATCAACTTTATGGCAATTGGAGGAGGAGTGGGCTATGCATATACTATAGTAATCGATAAACATTTCTTTATTACAGCATCTGCCGTAGGCAACCTGGACTTGACGCTTACTTCCGAAGATGGTATTAATGGTAAGAAAGGAAAAACAAGTGTTGGCCCTTCTGTTGTAGCAAAAGGAGCTATTGGTTATAATAGTTCAAACTGGAGTATTGGTATCAATGGATTGGGCACTGCGCTATGGACAAAGGGAGAAGCGTCTCCCAAACAATATTATTTGCCAACCGGATCCATTCGTCTTGCAATAAGTAAAAGATTCAATGTTAAGAAGCATGCCGGGAAATAATTTCTATTCGAAATAATTCAAATTCTGTAATAGTTCCAGCGAAAATTCAGCACTTTTTGATTTGCAGTATCTTTTATATTCATTGAAATAGCAGAAATTTACTTTTTTATGAAGCTATTGATTATAGAAGACGAACCGGAATTGCTGTCCAGTATATTAATTTATCTGAGACAGGAAAACTATCTCTGTGAATCAGCAGTAGATTATCAGGAGGCATTGGCGAAAACAGAAAGCTGGGATTACGATTGTATTGTTCTGGATATAACTCTGCCCGATGGATCGGGGTTAGATGTGTTACAGAACCTCAAGAAAAATCATAAAAGCGAGGGAGTCATCATTATCTCTGCCAGAAATTCAATTGATGATCGTATTAACGGACTCAAATTGGGAGCAGACGATTATTTAGTAAAACCATTCCATCTTTCAGAACTTGCCGCAAGGGTAGCCGCTATTATCCGCCGTAAAGCATATGGGGGTAACAATATTATTTCTTTCCAGGAAATATTTATTGATACGATGGCCAGCGAAGTAAGTATACATAAAAAACCTGTTGAACTTACTGGCAAAGAATACCAGTTACTTTTATACTTAATTGCCAACCAGGGAAAAGTGGTTCCTAAAAATGCATTGATGGATCATCTCTGGATTGAAGAAATGGGATACGGGGAAAGTTTTGATTTTATCTATACCCATATCAAGAATCTCCGGAAAAAATTGCAACAGCAGGGATGTAAAGATTATATTAAATCCGTGTACGGTATCGGGTATAAACTGACGGATAAATGAAACTGCAGGTACAATATAACAGGATTACTATCATTTCTACCATTTTTATCCTGCTGATAGCAGCGGCCGGGTATTATTTCATTCTCCGGTATGTACTGATTAGCCAATTGGATGAATCATTGAAAGTAGAAGAAGCAGAGATATATGATTATATCAAGAAGCATAATGCTTTACCTGCACCCACCGTTTATAAAGATCAGCGAATTAGTTTTGAACCAAGCAATGAAACCGGACAACGCAGTTTCAGAAGTCTGGAGGCTTTTAATCCGGATGAAAATGAAAAAGAGTCAAGCCGTCAGTTACTTTTTCCTGTTACAATTAACAGTCAAAATTATATTGTATCTGTTATTAAATCTGCAGAAGCAACTGAATACCTTGTATGGATAATTCTTTTTTCAACGGTTGCACTGATTGTGTTATTGACAGCGATTTTATTTTTTACTAACCGGTTCCTTTTCAAAAAACTCTGGCAGCCCTTTCGTTATACACTCTCCTCTATCAAAGAGTTTAATCTTTCAGCACCGGTCGAGATCAGCATGCAACCAACGGGAATAACAGAATTCAGAGAGCTTAATGAAAGTATCAGAATGATGGCACAAAAAGTGATGAAAGATTACCAGTCACTGAAGAATTTTACTGACCATGCTTCCCACGAAATACAAACTCCACTAGCAATTATTAATTCAAAATTGGACGTACTAATCCAGGAACCTGAATTAAGTGAAAAAAGCATGCACCAGATACATGGCATTTATGTTGCGGTGGAAAAACTTGCCCGTTTAAGTAAATCATTGCTATTACTAACCAGGATTGAGAACAATCAGTTTACGGGCTCACAGCAAGTATCAATCAGTAAATTATTGGAAGAAAAAAATCTTGAACTCCGGGAATGGATCCAGGCGGCTAATTTGAATATTTCTATGGAACTTGGCCAATTGGATATAATGATGAACAGGGAATTGGCAGAGATACTCGTCAGTAACTTATTCAGAAATGCGATAAAGCATAGTGAGGTCAATAACACAATACTTATTGAAACAGGTAATAAAAAACTTACTCTTTCAAATACAGGGAAAGCTTCTTTAGACAATAGCAGGATATTTACCCGGTTCTATAAATCCGATCATTCTGAGGGTTCCGGGCTGGGACTGGCCATTGTACAACAGATATGCGATCAGTATCATTTTACCCTTAGCTATAACTTCCACGAAGAACGACATTGTTTCAGTATCCTTTTCTAAGGCACTAAAACGATTATGAAAATATTAATAACCTGGAATAGTTTATTCTTTTTCTGTATTTCCAATTCCTTAAGAAACAGGTTTATACATTTCAAAATCTAACGAAACTCTTTGTACTACCTTAGAAAAGGCGGTATTGATCCTGAAATAGCAATTTCTAAGGGAAAGCTAACCGCCTACTCTAATTATTTATACTGGTTGTTTTTTTTTATAAAAACCCGTATCTTTTCAATTACTACTGACCATTAACCTAACTATTTAACTGAAACCAAAAACTGCAACCATGAAACTGTTTAGCCTGCTTATTGTATGCTCATTCATTACCTTAACGCAAACCTCCGCTCAATCTGATTCTGCTTCTGCAGCAGGTTCCCATTTCAGCACCAGCGGCGGAAGATATTTTTGGATGGGTAGAAACTACCGCCAGGAATGGAACACACCTGTAAAAGCACCACTGCTTAACCTTGCTACTGAACATGGCGGACTTACCCCTGTCAAAAAAGGCGGGGGAAAACAAACCAAGTCGCTCCGGTTGGAAGATGCCAATGGAAATGAATATACCCTTCGTTCTATACAAAAATTTATTACTGAGAAAACTTTGCCGGGGGATTTACAGAGTGAAGCTGCCGCCGACCTGGTGTCTGACGGAGTTTCAGCATCTTATCCTTATGCATCACTGTCTATGCAGGTTTTGGCCGATGCTGCCGGCGTTCCCTACGGAAAAGTAAAGTTGGTATATGTTCCCGACGATCCCAAATTGGGGGAATTTCAAAAAGATTTCGGCAATTCGCTGGCAACCTTTGAAGAACGGCTGCCTGCCAATGTTAGCAAAGCATATAATACAGATGAAGTAGTTGAAAAATTAGAAGATGACAATGATAATGATGTAGACCAAATGGCATTGCTCCGTGCAAGAATACTGGATATGTTTGTGATGGATCTTGACAGGCACGAAGGCCAATGGAATTGGGGTGCTGTTGATAAAGACAAAGGCAAAACTTATTTTCCAATACCCAAAGACAGGGATCAGGCATTTTATATTAACCAGGGATTATTACCGGGGCTTGTAAAGGGACGTTCGCTGGTACCACAACTGGAAGGATTTAAGCCCCAGGCAAGAAGCATCAAGCGGTTCAACTTTGCTGCCCGTAATCTTGACCGTTTTTTCTTAAATGAACTTACTCAAGAACAATGGAAGCAGGCTGCTGATAAATTCCTTTCACAAATGACTGACCAGGTTATAGAAAATGCCATGGCTATGCAGCCAAAAGAAATAAGGGATATTTCTGCTGGTAAAATTATTCAGACATTAAAAGATCGCCGCAACTATATCGTGGCTGAAGTGATGGAATACTATCAATTTCTTTCAGAGATTGTAAGTATAACGGGCAGTGATAAAAAAGAATTATATAGTGTAAACCAAAATGAAGACGGGTCGGTTTTACTGCAGGTGTATAAGATTGATAAAGATGGAGCCCAGTCAACCAAAATGTATGAAAGAAAATTTGATCCATTGGTCACCCAGGAATTAAGAATTTATGGAATGGATGGTGATGACAAATTTGCAGTGAATGGGGTTACTGATAAAATAAAAGTGAGGCTGATTGGTGGTGGCGGTGGTGATACTTTTGAAAATAATACTAAAGGTCAGCATGGTGTAATGGTGTACGACAGGACTGATGGTAATAATCAATTAACCGGAGGATTTAATAATAAAATGGCTAATGACAGTACCGTCAATTCCTTTGAAAGGCTCTCTTATAAATATCCATTTCAGGCATTTTTCATTACAGCAGGCTATAACCCTGATGATGGTGTTTTTCTGGGACCTACATTTAAATTTATCCAGCAGGGGTTCAGAAAAATACCCTACAGATCTTTCCATCAGCTTAAAGCTTCTTATGCTTTTTCTACCAAAGCTGTAAATGTTCAGTATAACAATGAATTTATATCAGTACTGGGTAATAAAACTGATATAATAACTGATATTCAATACAAAGGCCCCAATAACACAACCAACTTTTTCGGATACGGAGTTAATAGTGTGTATAATAAAACAAAGCCTGGTAGATTCAGGTATTACAGAATAAGGTATGATTTAGGTGATATGGCTATTCAGGTACGGCAACGGTTTTCTGACAAGGTGATGTTTGCATTTGGCCCGGATTTTCAATTTTATTCATACGATTCTACTGATCAGTTTAATAAAATACGAAATGTGGAAGTAAGTCCGCCGTCCGGCATTACTTCATCTATTGGTAAACGACAATCTTATTTCGGTGCAAGGGTTTCATTTGTTGTTGATACTAGAAATAATAAGGTATTACCAAGTACAGGTATCAATTGGGTTACTAATCTTAAGCACCTGTCCGGACTCAATGATTTCAGTTACGATAAGGTAACACAGATAAATTCTGACTTCACCTTTTACCTGAACCTGGTTAAAGACCGGCTGACTTTTGCTAACCGGTTTGGTGGTGGTATTACTATGGGTGATGCATTTGAATTTTACCAGGCACAATACCTTGGCTCTGATGATAACTTAAGAGGCTATCGTAGAGAAAGATTTGCAGGCCGTTCTAAATTTTATAACCAGGCGGAGCTTCGTTTGCGGTTAGCTAATTTCAGAACATATTTGTTCCCTGCTGCTTTTGGTATATTTGCCTTCTTCGATGCAGGAAGAGTGTGGGTGAAAAATGATATTGACCAGAAAATGTTGAGCGGTTACGGTGGTGGTTTATGGTTCTCGCCACTACGCCGTCTTGTACTTACACTTAGCTATGCGGTATCGAGTGAAGATAAAATACCGCTTGTAGGTTTAGGCTGGAAGTTTTAAAATTTTATTGTTAATTAATAACGAA
>JANMFO010000324.1:0-4634 GCA_031374245.1 Chitinophagaceae bacterium
ATTAATAAAGAAATGCAGGTGGATGGGGTAAGCTAATTGAAGGCTGTAACAAAAAAAATAAAAGGAGCTATATTGCTATAACCCCTTTTAAGGCTAAGGTTGGTTTTGGTTTAATGGATAGTAACTACGTTGAGAATTTTCATTTTATTGAAATAGAAAATATTATTTTTATTTATTTAACCGCTTCCAGTCTTCATTAAACGTTACATTAGGGTCAAAAGCGGGGTTGTTGCTCATAATATAACTCCCATCACCTTTGCTCCAGGCATTTGTGTAGCCACTCGTTAATTCTATTTTGTTGCCCTGTTCATCCGTCCAGCTATCAACCCCACGCAAATACTGACTAAACTGTGAAATATTGTCTTCAATGTCACCAGTATTATTCCTTTTATTATTTCTTGCTTCCCAGCTGCGTATAATATTGTCACTAATCTCTTGTTGTGCTTTATAGGAAATTTGTATTTGTTTCCAGCCTTCATCCTGTGCACCTTTGCCAACAGCATAAAAAAAGCGTTGCACAGCATCACTCCATATTGGATTTATCCTGACACTGCTAAAAAAGGTACTCATTATTTTTCGGGCACTTCTCTCATTTCCTGTTTTATATTTTAACACTATCCGCAGCGATACATAACTGTAATAACTGGAAACCATTCCCCCTTGTGTTCCGGGGACTGTAACAATAGTTTGCATCACCGTACAAAAAGCTAACCCCTCTTTACCATCATTAAATTCTAACAAACCTTCCCCTGCGCTGCCTCTATGGCTATAGGCATTATTGCCAGCCCGTCGGGCGGTATTCGTCATTTGCCTGGCACCTTCATCCATTTGTTGTTGTAATGCTTCAATCGTATTCACAGATGTTACCCTTGCTTTTAAATAAGGGGCAATATATTCGCTGATATAACCTGCCGCATCCACTGGTGGTGCAATGGTACAGGATTGCATATTGAAACCTCTTTTCATAGCATCTAAATACACAGGGTCATCACTCCAGTCAAGTTGGGTAACAGGAAACATCATTAATTCAAATGCGCCGTCTGGTGATTTAGCTTGTAAGGAGGCCTGTACCATTTCTGGGATACATTTTTTTCGCCCATCCCACTGTATACCACCCGTAACTTGCCAGTTGGCAGGCAAAACAAAAGAACTAGCTTCCACCGGTTGACTAAATCCAGATTCGTCTATACCCCTGAATCGTTTTAAAATAACATAGTCTTTTCCTTCAACCATATTCTTTGTTTTATTAGCTGATGAATTATCTTTATTTTTTTGCGATGATTGTGCATTGCAGGAAAGTAAAGTGGAAATAAAACCTGCAGCTATAAATAATTTGTACATACTATTAGTGTTAGGTAAACTATAATAAATTATTATTTTATATTTTTTTTAGTGGCAATAACAGTATCGCCTTTTTTTACTCTTACAAAATAGATACCCGCATTGTAAGCCGCCATTGATATACGGTTGTTTAAATTGGGCAATGCCACTTTATTTAGCAATTGCCCGGCAGCATCAGTAGTTACTAAGTTGGCAGATACCTCGCCATAACTGTTTTCCGGTGCTGTTTTAAACTGGCCAACAAATTGCTTTGCCCACTGAAATGTGGGGTCCTGTGCATTGCTTTGCAGTAGCATAAAAAAGAAACTGAAAGAAAGATAAATTTTGAGCATGGGATGAAATTTATTTTATGGATGTAAATATGACACAGATAAATAGCAGCGGCTATACTCCATTTGGATAGATTTTCAGGAGATTATCATGTAATACATTTGTTGTAAATTGAATAATGAAGCGGTTTATTATCATTTCGTTGTTGATCATCGCATGTACACATAAGCTGTATAGCCAGTTTAGCAATATTGATAATGCCAGGGTAAAGGTTTATCAGGCTGCTACAGATAAAGAAAAATTAAATAATCTGATTGCTATTACTAAGCACAGAAATTCCTTACCTGCCGATTCTCTATACCATTATGCACAGCTAATAAAACAATTGGCGATTAAGCTAAAGGATAAAAAAAGTATGGCTTTTGCAGAGTACTGTTTAATACTTGGCGACTTAGTAAAAGGGAAAACAGATAGTATTATTTATAAAATAGATAAGAATGAAGTTTTTGAAAATATAAAAAAGACAGACACTTTTGTTTATTATAAACTGCAATTTTTAAAAGCCAATGCACTCAACCGTCTTAATAAACGTACCGAGGCACTTGATTTACAATTTAAAATTTTAAACGAAGCGGAAAATGAAGGCAATGTAAATTCGCAATTATTTGCATTAAACTTTATTGGTGCAACTTACCTGAATGTTGAAAATAAAGGTAATGAAGCAAAACAAACCTGGCTAAGTGCACTAAAAATAATTGAGAAAAAAAATAACCCCCAAAATAAAGAAATTGAAGCCTATATACTAAGTAATTTGGCCCTTTATTATGTTAATAATTTTTATGATAATCCATCACCTCAATTAGAGGATACTTCCTTTCATTATTTTAATACCACCATAAGGCTTTGTAAAGAAATTGAAGCAATGAGTGTAATGGCCAGTGTGTTAAGCTACAGAGCAAATTTATATGCATATAAAAAAATGTTTGTAAATGCCGAAGCAGATTTTAAAGAGGTAGTATCCATACGAAAAAAAATTGGCGACCCGCTGTATGTATCAGAAGATTATATAGCCTTAGCACAATTTTATTTTTCAATTAAAGAATATAGTAAGTGTATTGAAGAGGTGAACGAAGGGCTAAAAGTTTGCAAACAAGGTCATATATTGGCTACTGAGTTATCATTGCTTGGTATAGAGGCAGAAGTGTATAAAGCAAATAAAGTATATGATAAATATTCAACAACTCTGGAAAAAATAATTATGCTTTCCGATTCAAATAATCGTATGAATTCGGCGGATAAAATTGCTGATATACAAACTAAATACGATGTACAAAAGAAAGAAACACTTATAGCAAAACAAAAATTAGTTTTATTACAGCGTAATCTTTTATTGTATGGTGCAGGAGTTTTAGCAATAGTATTGGCCATTTTATTTGGTTACCGGTTTAAAAAATATCAACAAAAGCAACGAATTATTGCTGAACAAAAAAAGAAACAAAACGAAATAGCAATAAAAGATATTGAAGAAAAGGAACGTAAGCGAATTGCTGCTGAACTGCATGATAACCTGGGTGTGCAGGCGAACGCAATATTGCATAACAGTACTTTGCTTAATAACAGTACTACTGAAGATAAAAACATATTGGCCGATTTGCAGGATACAGCCAAAGAAATGTTACTAAATTTAAGAGAGACATTGTGGGCAATGAAAACAAGCGATGTATCTGCGACAGATTTGTGGTTACGCATTATCAATTTTATGAAACAGATGGGAAGGCATTATACTTCTGTCAATTTTAGAGTTGAAGGAGAAGTACCAAAAGATTTTGTAATCAGTTCAAGTAAAGCATTAAATATTGTGCTGGTGCTTCAGGAATCAGTTAATAATGCGGTAAAACATGCTCATGCAAATACGATATCTGCTGCAAGTATGAAAAATGATGACGGTTGGGTCATTAGTATAAAAGACGATGGTAAAGGATTTGATATGAATACAGTTAAAGGGAAGACAGATAGTTATGGATTACAGAATATGCAGGAAAGGGCCATAGCAGGGAGATTTAAATACAATATTGATTCAGCGCCGGGAAAAGGAACTAAAACAATTATCAGTATTACGGGGTAAAATAACTACCCATTTGGAGTATTGTTTATAATTTTAGCAGGAGTGAGCTTTATAAAAATTATATGGTAAGGGTAGCGATAGTAGATGATAAAATGAATAACCGGAGAGTTATTGCTGAGAAATTAGCCAGTAATACTTTTTTCTCTATTGCTTTTCAGGCTGTAAACGGAGAAGATTTTTTATTGCAATTACAGAACCTGAAGGAAGAAGACCGGCCGCATATTGTATTGATGGATTTGGAAATGCCTGAAGTTGACGGCGTTTCTGCAATTGGAACAGCCTCTTCTTTATACCCTGCTATAAAATTTGTTGTACTCACTATTTTTGATGATGATGATAAAATTTTCCGTGCCATAAAAGCCGGGGCCTGCGGTTATTTATTAAAAGAAGAAAGCGGCGAAGTGATTGCTGATATGCTGATGAACCTTTGGGAAAGTGGTGCCGGTCCTATTTCACCAAGCATTGCCTATAAAATACTGCAGATGATGCAGCTGCCTGCTCATCCTAAAAATGAAAAGGCCGACCCGGATAATATTTTTCAACTGAGCGAAAGGGAAAAAGAAATATTGCAACTGCTGAGTGAAGGGCTTGATTATAAAGAAATAGCTTCCCGGATTTTCATCAGCCCCAACACAGTAAAAAAGCATACCATTAATATCTATCAAAAACTACATGTAAACAGTAAAGCGCAGGCATTACGAATAGCTTATACAAAGGGACTTGTATGATTACACATAAATGGAACAGTTCACCCATTCGTGGTCAAAGTTTGCATTATATTTTTTGTAAAAATTAATGGCCGGTTCATTCCACTCTAATACTTGCCATACAATACGATGCAGTTTCTTTTCTTTAGCTTCTTCTATTAATCTTTCAAATAAAAGCTTACCAATCTTTT
>JANMFO010000378.1:0-19518 GCA_031374245.1 Chitinophagaceae bacterium
GGCATTAGCCAAACCACCCATTACACGCATGTCAAGAACAACTTTATTGGATAATTCAAGGTTAAGCATAGGACCTACATTTAAGCCGTAAAATTGCCAGTGGTCAACATTAGCACCGGGTAATTCGTGCAGTAAAACACCTTTTTTAAGATTAAACCTGTTGTAATAAGCTGCACCTGTTAACCCAACTTTTTTGGTGAAATTATACCCGTAATTCAGATTCATTGTAAACCCGGTTTTAGCAAACCCTGATTTATCATTACTTAAACTACTGCGGCCAAAATCACCAACCGGAATTGATGGTCCACCATGGAAAGCAAGAAAAGATTTAGGAACTTTTCCTTTGCTTCCCTGTGCCATTGTTGCTCCGCTTATCAGCAGAACAGCAATCATTAAGAGAAGCTTTTTCATAACACCTATTTTAATAATTATCTAAAATCACTTTTTCATTTTCACCAGCACAAGATAGAGTGTGCATAATGTGTGAACACTGACGAAGGGCTTTACAGTGAGTGATTGTCATCATTGCTTTCGGATAGCAACAGTAATACCTTTACTGTCTAAAAAACACTTTACTGTCTTTATTTATTCTTATTACTCTTAAGAATAACGGAGATGTTATAGCCAGTAAATAAAAAATCCCGTTTCATTTAAAACGAAACGGGATTGAAAGTTATATTAAGCTTAGAAGAATATTACCCTTTTGCAAATTCACTGCGGATAACATTCAATGCACCACCAGCTTTAAACCATTCTATCTGCTGCTGATTGTAACTGTGATTTACCTCAATAGTTTCACTGCTGCCATCTGCATGATTTAATACCAATTGCAAAGGCTTGCCGGGAGTAAAGGTTGTTAAACCGATTACATCAATCGTATCGTCTTCCAGTATCTTATTATAATCTTCTTTATTAGCGAAAGTGATACCCAGCATTCCCTGCTTTTTCAAATTAGTTTCGTGGATACGGGCAAATGATTTTACCAATACAACTCTTACACCCAAATGCCTTGGCTCCATCGCAGCATGTTCTCTGGATGAACCTTCACCATAGTTTTCATCACCTACTACAATGGTGCCCACACCAGCAGCTTTGTAAGCTCTTTGTGTGTTGGGTACCGTGCCGTATTCGCCAGTCAATTGGTTTTTTACATTGTCTGTTTTCTCATTATAAAAATTCATGGCACCTATCAGCATGTTGTTACTGATATTATCTAAATGCCCCCGGAACTTTAACCAAGGACCTGCCATACTGATATGGTCAGTAGTGCATTTTCCTTTTGCTTTGATAAGGAGTTTCAATCCTTTTAAATCAGTTCCTTCCCACGGAGCAAAAGGTGCTAACAGTTGCAGACGTTTGCTGTCTGATTTTACATCTACCTGTACTTTGCTTCCGTCTTCTGCGGGTGCCTGGTAACCAGCATCTTCTACTGCAAAACCCCTGATTGGTAATTCATCACCACTTGGCGGATCCAGTTTTACCTGCTCGCCTTTATCGTTGGTTAATGTATCGGTGAGTGGATTAAAATTCAAATCGCCGGCGATGGCTAATGCCGTTACTAATTCCGGTGAGGCAACAAAAGCCATAGTGTTTGGATTACCATCGGCTCTTTTTGCAAAGTTTCTATTGAACGAATGCACAATCGTATTGCGTTCTGCTTTTTCTGCACCTACCCTATCCCACATACCAATACAAGGGCCGCAGGCATTGGCAAAAACGGTAGCACCAATTTTTTCAAACACATCTAAGAAACCATCTCTGTCAATAGTATAACGAACTAACTCACTACCAGGAGTGATAGTGAAGTTTGATTTTAATTTCAATCCTTTTTCTGAAACCTGTTTGGCCAAACTTACAGCCCGGCTTATATCTTCATAAGAAGAGTTGGTGCAGCTACCTATCAAGCCAAATTCAATTTTGGTAGGCCAGTTGTTTTTAGCCGCCGCTGCTTTCATTTCAGAAATAGGTGTTGCTAAATCCGGAGTGAAAGGACCATTCAAATGTGGCTCCAGTGTATCGAGGTTGATTTCAATTACCTGGTCGAAATATGTCGAGGGGTTTGCATACGCTTCTGCATCACCGGTCAGGTATTCTTTTATTTTATCTGCTTCGGCAGCTACTTCTGAACGGCCGGTTGCACTTAAGTAACGGCTCATACTTTCATCATAACCAAAAGTAGAAGTGGTAGCACCAATTTCTGCACCCATGTTACAGATGGTTCCTTTACCGGTGCAACTCATAGAAGTTGCGCCTTCACCAAAATATTCAACAATGGCATTGGTTCCACCTTTAACGGTAAGAATGCCAGCTACTTTTAAAATAACATCTTTAGGCGCTGTCCAGCCATTCAGCTTTCCGGTTAGTTTTACACCAATCAGTTTTGGCATCAATAATTCCCAGCTTAAGCCAGCCATTACATCACAAGCATCCGCACCACCTACTCCGATGGCTACCATTCCAAGGCCACCGGCATTTACGGTGTGGCTGTCTGTTCCAATCATCATACCACCGGGGAATGCATAATTTTCCAGCACTACCTGGTGAATGATACCAGCACCGGGTTTCCAAAAACCAATACCATATTTATCAGAGATTGTAGATAAGAAATTGAATACTTCTTCATTATCTGTTTTGGCTTTGGCCAAATCCGCCTTGCCTTCCACTTTAGCCACAATCAGGTGGTCGCAATGCACGGTACTCGGCACTGCCACTCTTTTGCGGCCGGTGGTATCAAACTGCAGCAAAGCCATTTGTGCGGTGGCATCCTGCATAGCTACACGGTCGGGAGCAAAATCCACATAGGATTTACCACGGGGAAAATCTTTTATTTCCACTCCTTTCCAGAGATGGGAATACAAAATCTTTTCTGCTAATGTGAGCGGACGGCCCAATGCTTTACGGGCAGCATCTACTTTGGCGGGCATTTCAGCGTACAATTTTTTGATGAGGTCGAGGTCGAATACCATGAGTATAGTTTGTAGTTTATTGTTGGTAGTTTGTAGTCAGCCCACAGACAACGGACCAAAGTTTCGGGGAAAATGACTGTCGACTGTTGACTATCGACTGTGGACTTCCTAAAGTGCTGCGAAAGTACGAAAAAACACCTGTCTGGATAACTCATTATTGCATTGTTGGCCCAAATTTTCTAAATTAGCAATATGAACAAATTCAAAAACTTTGTGGAATGGAATGCCTTTGGCGTTTGTTCAGCTATTGGCAACCGGATGGGTATTGCTACGAGCAAAATCCGGCAGTATTTTATGTATGCTTCCATCCTTACGATGGGCTCCCCGATTATCATCTACATGGTGCTGGCTTTCTGGCGCAATATGCGGAAGTATATGTGGGAAGCGAAAAGAAATCCGTGGTATTATTTGTAGTGAATGGTGAATTACTCTATTTAATAGTTGGTATAAATAAAAAGCCGCTTCGTTTTAAATGAAGCGGCTTTTTATTTACTGGCTATAAGCTCTTTTAACAACCGTCATTTTTAACAACCGGAAACAGGAATGGCGTTTGCGTTATTGGTTTAGCCTTTTCGTTAGTTTTTGTTTTAATGATGATAACACCATTAGTACCTTTTTCACCATATAAAGCAAGAGCAGAATTTCCTTTCAGTACATTAATGGATTCAATTGAATTAGGATTAATCTTGTCTAATTCTCCGTTCTTTATTATAAGACCATCCACTACAATTAATGGATTACCCTGTATGGCAGGCAAAGAAACTTTTACCGGCACTTCAATAACATTGGCTCTCTCTGCTGAAGCTTGAACTTGTATTTTCTCTACTACTGAAACAGCTGCAGGTACTTCAATAATTTCTTTTGCCGGTGGTGGCGGTGGAGGTGATACAAACTCACCATACTTTATTTCAAACTTTGCTTTTTGCCCGGCATTATTTAAATCATAATTTTCTTTCTGGCCATTCTTTAGTGTAACGGTTGCTTTATCATTGCTGATATTTATTTTCTGTACACTGGCGGGCAACTTTACTGGTGTTGGTGCTTCGGGTGCAGCTGGAGGGGGCGGATAATTAAATACACCCGGTGGTTCTGGTGCTTCAAACGCAGATGCTGGTGGCGGAGGAGGTGGTGATGGAATTTTACCGTATTTCTTTTCAAAAGCTTCCTTCTCTTTTGAATTAAGCAGATTATACTTTTCCATTTCTCCATCCTTCAACCATACTTCTATATATTCTGCATTCGCATTAATCTCTTTAACAAAATCAGGCAAAGCTGTTGGAGGGGCAGGTGGTGGTGGCGGTGGAATTTCACCATAGTTAGCTTCAAATTTTTCTGCATTGGCATTCCACTCGGTTAGTAATACTCTTTTTACTTCTTTACCGGTTTTGTCTTTAATTACCAACAGGCATTCACCTTTTTTATCCTTCACGTTGATGATGTAGCCTTTGCTGTTTGGTTTGATTACTTCCGGAACAGTATCAATAGCTGCAGCAGCTATTGGTTGTAACTGTTTTTGTTTTCCTGTTAAGGTATCCCCGATTTCTTTTCTAAAAGAAACAAGGATAACCGCAAGTACCGGCAACAGGAACAGGAACCTGAGCAGATTCATTTTTGCTGATTTGTTTTTGTTCATCATGGCTATTCTTTTTTTGAGTGACGAAAAATTGAACTTTTGGGCTATACTAAATTGATCGTTGCCGATTACTTTCAGCAACAGGTATTGATATTGTTTTTTATTGACACCGTTTTCCAGCACCTGGTTATCAGCTACAAATTCAAGGTTCTGGCGGATGGCTGCTCTTATCATCCATGCAAAGGGATTGTACCAGTTGAGCAAACAAAGCATTTCGCTGAAGATGATGTCGATACTGTGGCGTTGTTTTACATGTACAAATTCATGGCGGATAATCTTTTCCAGTTCCTCTGTAGTATGTAAATTAACATTGAAGAATACGGCATTACCAAAAGAAAAAGGGATTATGGATTCATCCACCTGGTACAGACTTACATCATCGGCTGAAATTAATTTCGCTTTTTTCATCATCTGGCGGAATGAAATCAGTTGTATAATTAACCGTGATAACATTATCAGCATTCCAATAACAATAAGCAGGGATATAATATTCCAAACAGTAAGGGAGCTGTTGCTGGTTGATTTATTATAAAGCAGTGGAATCCATTGGACCATATTATTATCAGCTAATTCATTCTGGTGCAGTGCCGGGGTAATATCTATAAAAGGAATAACAAAGGAAAGTAACGAATAACCCAACAGGTACCAGCGGTTCCAGTTATAAAACGTAAGCCGTCGTAATACCAATTGATAAAATAAAAACACCACTCCGAGGCTTACAGAAAGTTTGAGTAAATAAATGAATGCAGCTGGCATACAAATAAGTTGATTGATTAAAACAAAAACTATTTATTGTTTCCTTTTTCTATCAGGGTAATAATTTCTTTCAATTCTTTAGCAGATAATTTTTTCTGCTCAACAAAAAAATTGACCAATTCTTTGTATGAGTTGTCAAAATATTCTTTGACAACCCCGTTCATGAATTTTTTTTTGTAATCTGCTTCTGTAACCACAGGCTTGTACAGATAAGCATTTCCCAGCAACCGGCTGCTGAGGTATCCCTTCTTTTCGAGATTTTTAATAGTGGAAGCTACGGTAGTGTAAGGAATGGCTTCATCGAGGTGTTCCATAAAGGCTTTTACATTGCCTTCGCCGGTACGCCATACGGCCTGCATGGCTTCTTCTTCTACATGGGTTAATTTTTCCATTTCTACGAAATTTTCGTAAATCTACGAATATTTCGTAACTGACCAAATTTATTTTATTAACAAAATGTGAAAGGATTAAATCAGCTCCAGCAGTTTGGCAACTACAGTATCCACTTCTTCTTTTGTGTTATGCTTACTAAAAGAAAAACGGACCGGTACCAGATTGGGATTATTATTGATGGCCCGTATAACATGACTCCCAATATCGGCCCCGCTGCTGCAGGCACTGCCGCCTGATACACAAATACCCTGCATATCGAGACTTAAGAGCAACATCTCTGATTTTTCAGTTTTAGGAAAAGCAGCATTTAATACTGTATATAAACTTTGCCCGGCATAGTCACCATTAAACTGCGCACCCGGAATATTGCTTTTCAGTTGTGCAATCATATAATCTTTCAATGATTGAATATAGACACTATCTTTCCCCATATTGGCATCAGCCAGTTCCAGTGCTTTTGCGAAACCTACAATCCCATAAAGGTTTTCTGTGCCTGCCCGCATATTTCGTTCCTGCCCGCCACCGAGTATGACCGGGTTTATTTTGATATTGTCATTCACATACAAAATCCCCACTCCTTTCGGGCCGTGAAATTTATGTCCGGCCCCTGTAGCAAAATGCACAGGCTTGCTGCGAAGATCTAATTTATAATGTCCTACCGTTTGCACTGTATCGGAATGAAAAATAGCATTGTACTTTTTGCAAATTTCCCCTGCGGCATAAATATCCAGCAGGTTGCCAATTTCATTATTGGCATGCATCAGGCTTACGAAACAACGTACCGCATGTGCTGCCAGTTGTTCTTCCAGGTTATTCAGATCAATATGGCCATCCGGTAATAATTGCACAAAGCTGGTTGTCACCACATCTTTTTTATCCAGATGTTCCACCGTATGCAATACTGCATGGTGTTCAATTGGTGATGTAATAATATGCCTGCATCCCAAATCATGAATGGCGGCTGAAATGGCCATATTATCACTTTCGGTACCACCGCTGGTAAAGAAAATTTCTCCTGGATGTGCATTCAGGATTTTAGCCACCGTTTTCCGTGCCGATTCTATCGCCATTCTGCTTTCTCTCCCATAAGAATAAATAGAGGAAGGATTGCCGAAATGAGTTGTCATATAAGGCAACATAGCATCCAGCACTTCCTTATCCAATGCAGTAGTAGCGGCGTTATCGAAATAAATACGATCCATTGTGAATTTTCGGGTTATGAGTTTTGAGTGACGGGTTTGAACCCGAACACTGAAATTTTCTGATTGGGTGCAAAGATAAGTAATAGGCTTTCTGTACAGGTTCTTTTGTACAAACCGACGCAAACGATGGACAAAATTTAATCAATTGAGCCACCCGTCAATATTCATTTTTTTAAGATTGGCCGAAAGGTTAAATTTAGTTTACATATTAATTTTTTATGGACACATCCAACAAAAATGAAGGCCGGAGAGATTTTCTAAAAAAATCAACGGCATTGGCGGCACTAACTATTGCTTCTCCTGCATTAATCAAAGCTGGAGAAAATGATGAGAAGATTGCAGCCTGGTTTGAAAAAATTCCGCTGCAAGTGGAAGTAAATGGCATAGTACACAAACTATCCGTAGAGCCAAGAGTAACGCTGCTGGATTTACTACGGGAGCAATTACACCTGACGGGTACTAAAAAAGGTTGCGACCATGGGCAATGTGGTGCCTGCACCGTGCATGTAAATGGCAAACGCATCAACTCCTGTTTATCACTGGCAGTGATGAATGATGGAAAAAAGATAACTACTATCGAAGGCATTGCTGATGGCGATAAGCTGCACCCGATGCAGGAAGCGTTTATTAAGCATGATGGTTTTCAATGCGGCTATTGTACACCGGGACAAATTATGTCCGGCATCGCCTGTATTAATGAAGGGCATGCCAACTCAGCCGATGAAGTAAGAGAATTTATGAGTGGTAATATCTGCCGCTGCGGGGCTTATCCAAATATTGTAGATGCTATTATAGAAGTTAAAAAAGGAGGGCAATCATCATGATCAATTTTGAATACATAAGGGCCTCATCAGTAAAAGCTGCTGTAGATGCGCTGGCCAAAAATCCAACCGGTGGTTTTATTGCCGGCGGCACCAATCTTATAGACCTGATGAAAAGAGGAGTTACTGCTCCTACCCGGCTAATTGATATCAACAACCTGCCTCTGAAACAAGTGGAAGCAACTGCTGCCGGATTACATATCGGTGCATTAGCTATCAACAGCGAGGTTGCTGAACATGACCTGGTAAAAAATAATTTCCCTTTATTGTCAATGGCATTTGCGGCCGGAGCTTCTGCTCAATTAAGAAATATGGCAACAGTAGGTGGCAATATGATGCAACGGACAAGATGCACTTATTTCTATGATACAGCCATGCCATGTAATAAACGACAGGCCGGAAGCGGCTGTGGTGCCTTACAAGGATACAACAGGATGCATGCCATCTTTGGTGCATCAGATAAATGTATTGCTGTTCATCCAAGTGATATGTGTGTGGCCTTAGCAGCATTAAATGCAACTATAACCGTTAGCGGACCAAAAGCCGAACGTAAAATATTATTTACTGATTTTCATCGCTTGCCCGGAGAAACACCGGAGAAAGATAATACGCTTCAAAAAGGAGAAATCATTACCGGTATTATCATTCCAAAAAATTCATTCAATAAAAATTACTACCTGAAAATAAGAGACAGGGCTTCCTATGCTTTTGCATTGGTATCTGTTGCCGTAGCATTAGAAGTAACCGGAGATACAATTAAGAATGCAAGATTAGCAATGGGTGGTGTGGCACACAAACCCTGGAGATTGACAGAAGCAGAAAAATTCTTATCCGGCAAAAAAATATCAAAAGAAAATTTTACCAAAGCTGCTGAACTGGCAATGAAAGGGGCGAAAGGATATGGACATAATAATTTCAAATTAAAAATGGTTCCAATTTCTATTGTTGAAGCATTAATAAAAGCAACAGGATTAGTATAAACTTTTTATATGGACAACCTAACAAAACAAAAAGACATTGACCGGGTAGACGGTGTACAAAAAGTAACCGGTACGGCAAAGTATTCAGCAGAATATGATTTCCCGGGAATGCTATACGGAGTACTTGCCTGCAGCAATATTACCAAAGGCACAATTAATGAAATTGATACAAAAGCTGCAGAAAATGCACCGGGAGTATCAGCAGTTATTACTCATTTGAATTGCCCGGAATTGCCGGGTTATAAAACAACTGAAGCAGAAGCCAAAATGGCTCCCACTAAAAAAGGGTATAAAGTATTTGCAGATAATATTGTTCGCTTTAATGGACAGCCCATAGCAATTGTAGTTGCAGATACCTTTGAAAGAGCTGTGTATGCCGCTTCATTAGTAAAAGCAAATTATTCTAAAGAAAAACATAATACTGACTTTGCTGAAGCTATAAAATCAGGAACCCCGCTTGAGGGAAATAATTTTAAAGAGTATGTACGGGGTGAAGCTAACGCCTGGAAAAATGCTGCTGTAAAAATTGAAGCAGAATACACTATGCCCATTGAAGTACATAATCCGATGGAAATTCATGGAATAACTGTTGTTTGGGATGGCGAAAACAAAGTAACCCTGTATGAAAAAACACAGGCACTTAGCAGTACCCAGCAAAATATTATGCGAGCCTTCGGTCTGAAGCAGGAAAATGTACGGATCATCACACAATTTATTGGGGGTGCTTTTGGATCTGCATTTAATACATGGCCACACTCTATGGCAGCATTAATAGCGGGTAGAAAAGTCGGCAAACCCATTAAACTGATGCTCACCAGAAACCAGATGTTTAATCTTGTTGGTTACAGACCGGAAGCCATACAAAAAATCAGTATGGGTGCTTCTGCCGATGGAAAATTAACAGGCATTACACATGAAGCAACAGCGATGACTGCTTCTTATAATGAATTCACAGAAGGTATTGTAAATGGTTCAAGATCCTTATATAATTGTCCGAATGTAAATACAATCTATAAGGTGTATCCGTTGGATTTAAGTCAACCAACATGGATGCGTGGACCCGGTGAAACAACCGGCGCCTTTGCATTAGAATCAGCCATGGATGAAATGGCTTATGCACTAAAGATGGATCCAATTGAATTTCGTTTATTGAATTATGCAGAAACTGATCTGGAACGTAAGAAACCTTACTCCAGCAAATTTTTAAAGGAAGCTTATCAATTAGGAGCAGATAAAATAAAATGGAAAGATCGTAATCCGGAACCCCGATCGATGAAAGAAGGTGATTGGCTGATTGGCTACGGAACGGGCAGTGGAATATTTTCTGCCTGGAGAGGTGCTGCAAAAGTGGCAGCTAAACTTTTACCGGATGGTTCTTTGATTTTGCAAAGTGGTGTTACTGATATGGGGCCGGGCACAGCAACTGCAATGACCAAACTGGCTTCTGATACATTTGGCCTGTCTGATCGTAGCATAAAATTCGAGATGGGTGATACCAATCTGCCACCGGGACCGATGCAGGGTGGATCGGGAACAACTTCCACTTTAGGCACAGCTGTATATAATGTTTGTGTAAGTATGAAGAAAAAATTAGCTGACCTGGTAAAGGACAACCCTGTTTTTCATACTGAAATAGTGCATAATGTAAAAGCTGAAGACCTGCTTTTTGAAAATGGAATGATGATGCTTGCCACTGATAAAACAAAAAGAATAACTTATGCAGAAGTGATAAAATCTGCGGGATTGAAAGAATTGGTGGTGGAAGAAGATTCGAAACCAAACCCCATGACAAATCATTCTGCATTTTCTTATGCCGTACATTTTGTAAAAGTGATGGTGCATGAAAAAACTGGTGTAGTAAAAGTCACCAGGGTAGTTTCTGCAGTTGATTCCGGCAAAATCATAAATGAAAAAACAGCAGAGAGCCAGATCGTCGGTGCTGTGGTGGGGGGCATTAGTATGTCTTTACATGAAGAAGGAGTAATTGACCATCGCTATGGCCGTTGGGTAAATAATAATTTTGCAGACTATCATGTGGCTGTGAATGCAGATGTACCAGCCATAGAGGTATTGTTTGTTGACAAGCCCGACCCGGTATTAAATCCAATCGGTGCAAAAGGGATGGGTGAAGTAGGCATTGTGGGCTTTGCAGCGGCAATTACCAATGCAATTTTTCATGCCACCGGAAAAAGAATACGGAGTTTGCCGGTAACGGCAGATAAACTGATTTGATTACGGGCACAATTATGAGTTGGCATTAATTTGGAAAAACGATGAACAAATACAACATCTTATTTTTATTGGTTATTTTTCCCCTTATAATTAGTTGTGAAAACAAAAACAAGACAAAAAATGATATTACTTATGATTCAATGACTTCTGAGGTTAGTTCAAAACGGGAGGATTCTACAACATTGAAATTTACAGATAATAAGATTGATTCTGTGATAGCAAATAGAAATACTCAATCATTTTTAAATGGAAACAATTTGAAAATAGATGATTATATTAAACAATATCCCGCTAATCAAACTGCTGAATTAAGACGCCATATGGAGTGGTTAAGAAAGGAATGGCAAAACGTACCCAATCCAATAACCGCAACCTACCAAGGAACTGATTTTGGTGATTATCTTCACATCCTTTTCAAAGCCGCAAATGGGGTAGAATACGATTTCGGACAAGCAAAAAATAGTTATGGAAAATATGACCTGTATGAACTTTCAGGACAAAATGATGACAATCCGGAATTTTTAGGAAAGGAATTTAAAGTTTATTGGGATTGGAAATTATCTGAATTTCTTTGCTGTGATGGAGAATATGGTGAGGCCAAAGCGTATTTACCTTCAATAACAAAACTAGAATTAATTAAAAACTAATGCCAACAACAGTTTAGTAATATGGCAGGGCGACGAATAAATTCTCAGCTTTTTATTCGCTAATCGGCTTCAGTTCCAGCCGACGTAATTCTAATGAGCAGCAGAATTAACAATGAACTTTTGTAACTTTAATCAGCAGCAGTTACGTACTGACGGTTTTCAAATACCGCCACATCGCCAAGCCATAACCGCTGGCTGTCATTGTAACCGACACCCTGCAAAACCAAACATAGACAAACAGAAACATGAATTTTCAAATACAAAATAGCAACATTAACGATATAGACGAAATTTTCCGTTTATACAAAATCGCCACCGATTTTCAAAAGACAAGATTTACAGTTCATTGGCCAGAATTTGACAGAAAACTTATTGAAACAGAAATCTCAGAAAACAGACAATGGAAACTAGTTACAGATGGAAAAATTGCTTGTGTTTGGGCGACAACTTTTAACGACCCTCAAATTTGGGAGGAAAGAACCGAAGACCCATCTGTTTACATTCACCGAATCGCAACAAATCCTGATTTTCGTGGACAGAATTTAGTTGGACAAATCGTAGAATGGGTAAAAATTTATGCCGAAGAAAATCAAAAACAATTTGTTAGAATGGACACTGTTGGCGACAATCCAGGATTAATTAATTACTATACAAAATGTGGTTTTAACTTTTTGGGATTATTGAAACTTAAAAATACAGCAGGACTACCTGCACATTATGACAATGCAACTGTAAGTTTATTTCAAATGACAATCAATTCTAACTGAGAAAACAACGAACAGCCAACATGAACTGTGTAAAAAACCAAGCTCCGTTGTTACTACCTCACCCAAACTCTTTAATATCCCGCATCAGCTGCATCGCAATATTATTCGCTGTGGTTTCATAATCGCTTTCGGCATAAATGCGGATGATGGGTTCGGTATTGGAAGTGCGGAGATGCACCCAATCATTATCAAATTCTATTTTTAATCCATCTTCATCATTGATGGGGCTCTTTTTGTATTTCTTTTTTATCGTTTCAAAAATGGTTTTTACATCTATCCCATTTTTAAGTTCAATTTTATTCTTGGAAATAAAATAATCAGGGTAGGTGGCCCGCAACGATTTAATTCCTTTTTTCTGATTGGCCAGGTGACTTAAAAATAAACCAATACCAATCAGTGCATCACGGCCATAATGAAAATCCGGAACGATGATACCGCCATTACCTTCACCACCAATTACTGCATTAGTGGCCTTCATCTTTGCCACCACATTCACCTCTCCCACTGCTGATGATGAATAGTTACCGCCATGTTTTAAGGTAATTTCTTTCAGCGATTTGGTGCTGCTCATATTACTCACCGTATTGCCTTTACGTTTGCTCAATACATAATCGGCTACGGCTACCAATGTATATTCTTCGCCAAACATGCTCCCATCTTCGCACACAAAACTTAAACGGTCTACATCCGGGTCAACGGCAATACCCAAATCAGCTTTTTGCTTCACTACTTCATTACTTAGTTGTGATAAATGTTCGGGTAATGGTTCCGGATTGTGTGCAAATTTTCCATTCACTTCACCGTTCAATACAATCACATCCGTTACACCCAATGCTTCTAATAAAGCCGGAACAAATGTGGCCCCGGTTGAATTAACTGCATCCACGACTATTTTAAAATTTTGTGCTGCAATGGCTTCTGCATTCACCAATGGATAGGCAAGAATCGCATCAATATGTTTTTGTAAATAAGTATCGTTAGTTGTTATCGTTCCTAATTTATCTACAGATGCAAAATCGAAATCTTCATTAGCTGCCAGTTGCAATACTTTGGCTCCCACTTCGGCAGAAATAAATTCACCTTCATGGTTCAATAGTTTCAGTGCATTCCATTCTTTGGGGTTATGACTGGCGGTAAGAATAATTCCGCCATCTGCTTTTTCCATAGTCACCGCTACTTCAACTGTTGGTGTGGTTGATAGCCCTAAATCCACTACATCAATACCCAAACCAATTAAGGTATTAACCACCAGGCTTTGTACCATCGCCCCGCTGATTCTTCCATCACGGCCTATTACAATTTTGGTAGCTTCTTTTCCTTCAGAAATAATTGTACCGAAAGCAGCTGCAAATTTTACTATATCCACCGGTGTTAAATTTTCACCCGGTACACCGCCAATTGTTCCCCTGATGCCTGAAATACTTTTGATTAATGCCACTGAAAAAGTTTGAAGTTTAAGGTTCGAAGTTTGAGGTTTTACATCCGCATAAAAGCTATCCTTTTGAAATGCTTGATACGGGATGGCAAAAATAGGTTTTTTAGCCCTATCCTTTTGACCTTACCGGCTTACATTTGCGGAAAGAAAAGGCATGACAGAAAAGGTATGGTACAAAGACTGGTTTAATTCTCCTTTCTACCACAAACTTTATTTTGAACGGGATGAAAAAGAAGCCGAAGCCTTTATTAAAAAGCTGATTGAGCACCTGACCCCCCCCCCCGGCAGCCGGATGCTGGATGTTGCCTGCGGCAAAGGCCGGCATAGCAAAACACTGGCTTCATTCGGATTTGATGTTACTGGTATTGATATTTCTCCTGACAGCATTGCTTTTGCCCAACAATTTGCCCGAAAGGGCTCCTTTGGAGAAAAAGAAAACCTCCATTTTTTTGTACATGATATGCGGTTACCAGCCTGGGGCAATTATTTTGATTATGCCTTTAACTTCTTTACCAGCTTTGGCTATTTTAAAACAAGAAGAGAACATGATGATGCCATCCGCACTATTGCCAATAGTATAAAACCGGGTGGCTTATTGGTGATTGATTACCTGAATGTGCATTATGCTGAAGAGCATTTACTGCATAATGAAACAAAACAAATAGATAAAACAGTGTATGACATTCATCGCTGGGATGATGAAACGCATTTCTATAAAAAAATTACAGTAACCGACTCTTCTTTAGCAAAACCAATTGAATACACAGAAAAAGTAGCCAAGTTTTCATTGGGTGATTTTACCGATATGCTCGCCTTTCAAAAAATGCAGGTCCAGGAAGTATTTGGAGATTACCAATTCAACAATTATAATGTGCAAAAAACGCCAAGATTGATTGTAATTGCAAGAAAGAAATAACGGCCTCACTTTCCAATCTGCTTTCCTGTCATTCAAGTACTCTATACTTCAACAGGCTCACAACTATTGTGACTGGATAAATTCTAATCTACTAAAAATTATGGCTTAAATAAAAGTTGGGCAAATAAAAAGGTAATTTTAAAAAAATCCAGATTATTATCATTATTATAAAAAATAATATTAACTTCCTTTACTATTAAGTCCTCCCCTGTTATCACTCCCCGGTAATGCCCTTTCGGTTTAATGTGATGTTTATAAGATATTAATCAGGTGCAGTTCGTTTTTAAATGAACGCATTAAGTATATTTTTTAACCAAAACAAACACAACATGAAAAGGATTTTTTTATTTTTACTTATGGGATCAACTCTGGCTGCCTATGCTCAGTCACCGGCGCCAGTTAAAGATTTGTCCACTGTAAATACAGTTAAACCTAAAAAAGGTCAGAAGATGGCCTTTGAAGCTGCGTACAAAGTACACGTTGCAAAATTTCACAAGGCAGAAGAAAAAATGACTGTTTATGAGATAATAACTGGCCCCTATGCCGGTTCTTTTCATATTGTAAACAACGGAAGGTCTTATGCAGATTTTGATAAGGAAAGATCAGATGCAACTGCGCACAGTCTTGACCTTGATAAGACTTTTTTCCCGTACCTGGAAGAAACCATGAATGCCACTTACCGGTTTGTCGATAGCTGTAGCTGGCAACCAGAAGTAGTAGCTGAAAGTTTTTCAGTAATGGTAACTCATCTTAAGCAAGATGTTAATGTGAATGATTACAAAAGAGAGATTGCAAGAAATTATAGAATTCAAAAAAAAATGGGTAACCCAACAATGATGGCAAATTTTAGCTGGACCTTTTTGGATCAATTATGGGATGGAAGCGACCAGGTGGTTGTTAATATCAGAAATATTAAAGACGGATTTAAATCTTTAGAGCAGGGATTTTATGGTCCTCCCACACCACCAGAGGCAGGAGCTCCAACTTTCCGGGATCTTTATACTAAAGATTATGGATACGATGCATGGGATGCCAGAGTAAAAATGATGGATAGTGCAGTTGCAAAAAGAGAAGCGTATCTTATGAAATTGAGAAAAGACCTGAGTTCTCCTCAGTAAGAAATTTGAAAAAAAGAAAACCCTGAGCTGCTCAGGGTTTTCTTTTTTAATCTACTACTATTATTCTCTTTGGTGCTGGCAGACTCCGGGCCCCGGGAGATATAAGGGAAAAGAAATCTTAATCCTTCTTATTATTCATAATCAGATACTTCGCCGTTTCAAAAAAAGCATTGGTGAATTTGGATAGTTCCCTTTTAATAGAATCCTGCTGCTGTCTGGTGTATATCAATGCCTGGGAACGAACCGGGTTTAGTTGCTCATCCGGGAAATTGATATTCCGGGAAAAATAAAAATCATCAGTTACCATACCGATACCACCAGCCGTATTAGTGATAAAAGCATAATTATTCTTTTTAGCAGGATCTAATAAATCCCTTCCCAGGGTAGTATTGATATAAGAATGGTGCAACATACCGGCAATAGTAGGCAATATGTCTATCTGCGAAACCACTTCATTTCTTTTTTGCGGCGTTAATAATTGCGGGGCATAAAACAGTAACGGCACATGTTCATCCGTCAGCCGTTGTTCTGTCCATGCTGCCGGATAGATGGCACTTGCATTACCCGCCAGGCCATGGTCACCCACAAAAACAAAAATGGTATTATGAAAATAAGCTTCTGTTTTTGCCGCCTCAATGAATTTTTTTATACAATAATCAAAATATCTGAATGCATTAAATTCTTCCAGTGATTCAAAACCATAACGTAACAATTCTTCATCTGTAACAAACATGCTTTTAAATTCAACTGTATCTTTTAGGGGCACCATATATGGCCGGTGGTTGCCTGAAGTTTGAATAAATGCAAAAAACGGTTTGGTTTCTTTTGTAAGCATGGCATTGGCCTCCAGGAAAAGGTCTTTATCACTTATCCCCCACACATTTATTTTAGGGGATTTAAAACTGCCCTCGGTGTGCATTTGTAACCCATCAATATTTTTAAGCAACCCTTCAAAGTTGTTGAACTCCGGGCTGCCACCCAAAAAATAATGTTTGCTATAACCTTCAAAATTATCAACAATAGTATGTTGTTTCACGGCTAATGGGTTACGGCTGGAGAATTTGAATAACTGTGCATCCGGTATGCCGGATAAAATGGCAAACAATCCCCTTGCAGTAGAAAAATGCGGTGTAAAACATCTTTCAAAAAAAATACCTTCCGTACAAAGTGTATCAAAATGAGGTGTTGTGTTCAATGGATTACCACTCATGCTGCTTTTGTACATGCTGAATGATTCGCATTGAACCAGTACAATATTCGGGCGGCTTTCTAACGAATTACTGCGTGGAGCTATCTCCCGCCGGTAAGAAAAATTATTAGAGTCAGGCAGTTGCATCCATCTTGTCATTAGTGGAAAAACTTCCCTTGCTTTTTGTTCGTTGAAAACAGGCTCACGCAATTTGAGCGTTGCAAAAAAATTCTGCAACGGATTAATGGCTAAATAAGATTTGAAACTGTTTTTAAATTTAAAACTATCGTTACGGCTTAGTGGTTCCAGCGAAAAAGAGCTGTGTACAAAAAATCCCAGGATTAATGCAGTGATGATAAAGTGTTTTCTCCGGTATGGAATTTTAAGCCCGTCTGTTTTATTAATAACCTGCCAATGACTGCGGTGATACATCCAGCGGAACAGAATCACTGCCACAATCAATCCTGTTACCATCAATACCATGGGATATGTTTGCCACATCATCTTCAGCGAGATGCCGGGGTCTTCGGCAAAATTCATGGCACCGGCATCTAAGCGTACGCCATTGTAAGAAAAACTACCAAAGTCGGCAGAAAAAAATATAAAAACAATAAATGTAATAACCGCCAGGTACCATGTCCACCATTTTTTATTCTTTGCAGAATAAAAGGGTGATAACTGTGGCAACATACTCAGTAAAATTATCGGTAATAATATCAAGGCAATCCAGCGCAAATCATATTGTATCCCCATCAAAAAAGAGGGCACTACATCCCAAAAAGAAATACCAGATGGTTTAAAGGCAATAAAAGTAACTAATCTGAATATGCTGAATATCAGGAGAAAAATGACAATCAGATTTGTCACCCACAAAATCGTTTTTGGTATTTTAAATCTGGACAGCATTAAGATGACTTTTTTTACCCAGCAGCAAAAGGAGTACAAAAGAATCGAATTTAAACCGTTTCAACAAAAGCCACTTCTTTATTTAACAGCCGGATACAAAGAGCCATTGAGCCGCAAGCCCTACTTTTGCAGCATGTTTTTTTTATCCATTAATTTTTGGGAGCAGCTGGACCAATGGGATCAATCATTTTTTATAAAAATAAACAGTGACTGGACCAACCCCGCTTTTGATGCCGTAATGCCTTTTCTGCGCAACTCACTTAACTGGGCACCGTTGTATTTATTCATGTTGGTATTTGTACTGGTAAATTTTAAACTTAAAGGATTGTGGTGGGCCATTATTTTTCTTTCCACCGTTGCTTTTACTGATATGACGGGTACGTATGTTTTCAAGCATGCTTTTGAGCGGCTACGCCCCTGCAACGACCCTGATTTTCATATGCATGTCCGGCTTCTTTTGAAACAATGTGCCGGTGGCTACAGTTTTACTTCCAATCATGCTGCTAATCATTTTGGTATGGCTGCTTTTTTCTTTGTTACTTTTCGGCATATGCTGAAAAATTGGGCATGGGCAGCCATTTTTTGGGCAGCAGCCATCTGTTATGCACAGGTATATGTGGGTGTTCATTACCCGCTGGATGTTTTTGTGGGAGCCTTACTGGGCCTTGCTTTCGGCATCACCACCGGCACATTATTCAATAAGCGGTTCGGATTAGCTATCTTCGATAACCAATCTGTTTTGTAAATGGAGATTATTATTCTGCTGGCTCTTATTTTCATTAATGGCTTATTCGTAATGTCAGAAATTGCCCTTGTTTCTGCCCGGAAATCGAGGCTGGAGCACTTGGCCGAAAAAGGCGATATCAAAGCCAGGAAGGCACTTGAGCTTTCCAATAGTCCTGAAAAATTTTTATCTGCCGCACAAATAGGTATTACCCTGATTGCAATTCTTACAGGTGTTTATTCCGGTGAACGATTTGGGAAACAATTACAGCCGTATATTGAAAATATTGAGTTCTTAAAACCGTATGCCCAAACAGTTGCCACAACCATTGTAGTTATTATCGTTACTTTTCTTTCAATCATATTCGGCGAACTTATTCCCAAACAAATCGGTTTATTAAGGGCAGAAAAAATTGCCAAATTGGTGGCAGGGCCAATGAATGGCTTTGCCCTTATAACTCATCCTATTGTTTGGCTGCTTAATAAAATAAGTAATCTATTCTTCCGGTTATTTAATATTAAAAAATCGAAAGATGACGCCATAACGGAAGAGGAAATTAAAACATTGATTGGCGAAGGAACCGAAGCAGGAACCATTGATGAAGCCGAACAGGAAATTATTGAACGGGTTTTTCATCTCGGCGATCGGAATATCACTTCGCTGATGACACACCGCAGTGATATCATCTGGTTCAACCTGGATGATAATGAAGATAAAATAAAAGAAAAAATTATTGGCGAGCCCCATTCCGTTTACCCAATTTGCGATGGGGAAATTGATAACCTGAAAGGAGTAGTTTCTATTAAAGATCTGTATGTAAGTCCTGATAGTAC
>JANMFO010000396.1:0-3820 GCA_031374245.1 Chitinophagaceae bacterium
AACCCGGAGAATGCCGGCGGATTTGCCAGTTCAAACACTTTTGAAAACCTGTAAGCGGCCGATCGCCCGCGTGATGGGGCTGGTAGCGTTGGGTTTATTCTTATCCTTTTTGGTAAATACCAGTACAAAAGGTACCTGCCATTCTCCTAACTGGTTGATGAATTTAAGGTCGTTGGCCTGCGGCTCATGCCGGCTATCTATCAGCACAAATAAACAAACAAGGCTTTCTCTTTTGCGGATATAGGATTCAATCATGTTCTCCCAGTTATTTCTCGCTTTTTGAGAAATAGTGGCATAGCCATAGCCCGGAAGGTCAACGATGAACCATTTCTTTTTATCGGATGAAACAATTTCAAAATGATTGATAAGCTGCGTTTTTCCCGGCGTAGCCGATATTTTAGCAAGCAACTTTTTATTCGTTATCATATTTATCAGCGAAGATTTGCCCACATTACTTCTGCCAATAAAAGCATATTCCGGCTTATCCGATACCGGGCATTGCTTGTAACTGGGACTGCTGATGACGTATGTAGCTGATGTTATTTCCATGACTTTGCAACATTACGACAACAATCTGTGTATTACAGGGTAACACGTTAACAATAAACTACAAACCATAAACTATAAACTTATTTACCTTTGCACCCCATGTCAAACCCATTACCCCACGACCATATCACCCCGTTTAAAGACACTGAGAAGAGCAAGAAAGAACAGGTGGCGGATATGTTTAATAAGATAGCCGGCAAGTATGATGTAATGAACCGGGTGTTGTCTGCCCGGACAGATATTGGTTGGCGCAAAAAAGCCATTAATAAATTAAGAAAAGACAATCCCCGGCACATATTGGATGTGGCCACCGGCACTGCCGATATGGCCCTGATGGCATATAAAATGCTGAACCCGGCACAGGTTACGGGCATTGATATTTCGGAAGGGATGCTGGAACTGGGTAGAAAAAAGATTGATAAAGAACAACTTGGTGATAAAATCCACCTACACACCGGCGATTCAGAAACAATAAATTTTGCTGATAATACGTTTGATGCTGTGATGGTGGCATTTGGAGTTCGGAACTTTGAAAACCTGGAAAATGGCCTTGCAGAAATGCGACGGGTATTAAAACCCGGTGGCCGGTTGATTGTGCTTGAATTTTCCAAACCCCGGCGCAAAGCAGTAAAGAGTTTATATAACCTGTACATGGGCATAGTGGCACCGCAGGTGGCCCGATGGTTTAAACAAAACAAAGAGGCTTATCAATACCTGAACGAATCTGCCAATGCTTTTCCGGACCGTCATTTATTTACTGACATTTTAAAAAAAGTGGGTTACACAGAAACAGAATGTACCCCACTAAGCTTAGGAATATGTTGCATTTACGCCGGAAGAAAGCCTCGCTGAAAATAAAACTCCTTTCAACTTTTTTGATAGGCTTGCTTCTGCTTGCCGATACATCTTTTGCGCAGTTTGGAAAAGTGGAGCTAAATATGCCCGACCATGATGTGAAGCCTTACTACTTTGGTCTTACAATAGGTATAGTAAGAGCCCGTTTTCAAACAGAATTGCATCCCCGGTTTTTACAAGATGATAGTGTGTTTATTGCCGAACCGGTTAACTCCGGAGGATTAACACTGGGTCTTTCTGCCACGGCCCGTATATCGAATCGTTTCCAGATACGGTTTAACCCGCAGCTGATGTTTATTGAACGGGGTATTTTTTACAAACTCAAGTATCCGGATATTGATGGCAAAACAGAAGTGGTTAAGAAAGTTGAATCTACTACCATGTCATTCCCTATTCAATTAAAATTTCAGAGTGACCGTATCGGCAATTTCAGAGTATATACTCTTGCAGGTTTTAAAGCCGATATAGACATGGCATCCAATGCCCGTTTAAAAAATGGTGAAGACCTTGTGAAGATTGGTAAATATGATTTTGGCCCTGAGTTTGGAATTGGCTTCAATTTCTTTTTCGAAAGTTTTATTTTTTCTCCTGAAATAAAAATTACCAACGGTCTGAAAAACCTTCACGACCGTGATGCCAACTTGAGATTTTCCAGTGTGTTTGATAAAATACAATCGAGGATGATTGTGTTTTCGATTCATTTGGAAGGTTAATAAATAATTTAAGACATTATCGTGTAAATTCATCTGGTAAAATCTGGCAGATGCAACAAGTTATACTTAAGCCGCTTCATCATCGGGAACAAGAATGTATTGGTATTTATTTTGAAAATAATACTGCCATTAATAATGCCATCCGGCAACAGGCATCAGCAAGATGGAGCCGCACCAATAAATGCTGGTATGTGCCACTGAGTAAGGAAAACTATAACAAGGTCGCTTTTGCATTGAAAGGCAAAGCAGCAATAGAACAAACTCTTCTACATCAATACCTGGCAGATAAAAAAAAGAAACAAACTACTAATATAGTTGTAATACCAATCAAAGCAATACAACAGAAGCCAGCTATTATTATCCCGAAAAAAATCAGCCATTATAAAGCAGTTAAAATTCAACAGGTAAATAGTCATGTATTACCTAAAATGGAAGAACACTTAAAATTAAAAGCGTATAGTACCTCTACAAAAAGAACTTACCTGCAGGAAATGTCTCACTTGCTTGGAATGCTGAAGAATATACCAGCAGATGACCTTACTGCAGAACATCTGAAACGATACATGGTATATTGCTCGGAAGAAATGAAGCTGAAAGAAAATTCCCTACACAGTCGTATCAATGCGCTGAAGTTCTACTATGAACAGGTTTTGAGAAGAGAAAGATTTTTCTGGGAAATACCACGGCCTAAAAAACAATTGATACTGCCAAAAGTGTTGGGTGAAGATGAAGTAGCGAGGCTGTTTAATGCATTGGGAAATCTAAAACATAAAGCGATGCTGTTTACAGCTTACAGTGCAGGATTAAGGGTAAGTGAAATAGCAGCGTTGAAAATAAGAGATATTGACAGTAGCCGGATGCAAATGTTGATAGAAAATGCGAAGGGCAAAAAGGACAGGTATGTAAACCTAAGCCCGGTATTGCTGGATGTGTTAAGGGCATATATCAGGACGTACAAACCCAAGCCCAGGTATTTTCTTTTCGAGTCGGAGCATAGTGGTGAAGGCTATCCTACCAGAACAATTCAACGCATATTTCAATTAGCTAAAGAAAAAGCAAATATTTCAAAAGCGGTGGGCATACATTCTTTACGCCACAGTTTTGCCACACATATGCTGGAAAAAGGAATAGACATACGATACATAAAAGACCTGCTGGGTCATTTCAGTATTAAAACAACTGAACGTTACTTGCATGTAAAAAGAGAGCACTTAGTAAACATAATAAGCCCTCTAGACGATTTATGGAGAAGTGGAAAAATAGATTGGTGATATACGAAAGTCTTCTGCAATGAAGATGGCGAATAATAAAAATAATCAGTTTGCTTGGCGTAACTGCAATGAAGATGGCGAATGGTAACGATATGATTATCAATATTGAGAATTTGGAGAATAGTCAGTTAGTGTCGTATATTTAAGTGTTGCCTGCAAGCGTATGTGGACGCACCCTAACATATGAATAGACAAATTTTAAGACATTACATAAGTGAGTATAAACTCAATTTTGACAGAGTAAATCAAGAAGAAATTTACAAATGGAAAGCTGTAAAATGTTACCAAGACAATTGGAATATTGAAGCAGAAAATTTCTATGAAATGCTATTAGCTTCACTAAGTCGGACTAAAAACCTTTTAGACAGTGGACAATATTTTCCATTAAGAATGATAGTTCAGTACGCAGAACATAGACCAAATGAAGTTCGC
>JANMFO010000282.1:0-4415 GCA_031374245.1 Chitinophagaceae bacterium
ATAATATTTTCCAGAGCAATACAAGGCACTCTTCACTGGATGCACCGGTGCATGAAGCAGAAGATGTGGCAATGGGTGACTTATTAAAAGGTGCCAGCGAAACAGATGAAGATGTAATGCATGATTCATTGAGAAATGAAATCCGTCGTGTATTGAAATCTTTATCTCCAAGAGAAGCTGAAATTGTAAACGCTTATTTTGGTTTGGATGGTGAAAATGGTGTTACTATCGAGCAGATAGGTCAGAAATACGATTTGACAAAAGAACGTATCCGCCAGATAAAAGAAAGGGCTATTAAACGTTTACAGAAAGCCCGTTACAGCAGTGCCTTAAAAGCATATCTGGGCTAAGCAACAGTTTAATTTGATGGTTAGTAAATAAATAACTCCGGTCCCGTTTCAAACGGGACCGGAGTTTGTTTTAACAGCCTGATTCAACTTTTTTATTCTTTGCCTGTTATTTTTGTAATAGCTATGAAAAATAGGTTCATTAGATTATTCATTATCCCGGCACTATTAATTGCGTCTTGCGAAAGAGCAGTTGACTTTGATATCAACGAAGTAGAACCCAAACTGGTGGTGGAAGCTACTATTGAAAACGGGCAACCGCCGGTTGTATATCTTTCTAAAAGTCTGGGTTATTTTTCAGTAATTGACCAAAATACATTGTCAAATAGTTTTGTACGAAATGCTGAAGTGTATGTTTCTAACGGAACAAAGACGCACAAGTTGAAAGAGTATATAGTACCTGTAGGTGGAGGTTATAATTTTTATTATTACTCTATTGACCCGGCAAGTCCTTTAACAGCATTTACTGGAGAGTTAAATAAACAGTACTCACTTAGAATTGTATCAGAAGGAAAAGAATATACAGCCATTACAACCATTCCCAACACGACCCGCCGTATTGATTTAATTTTTTGGAAACAGGCACCGGTTGGAAACCCGCCTGAAAAGGTTGCTTTCATGGTAAAGGCAACAGATGTCCGCGGCTATGGCGATTATATCCGTTATTTTACTAAAAGAAACAGGGAAGATTTTTTTCCCGGTCTTAATTCTGTTTATGATGACCAGGTAATTGATGGTACTACTTATGAAATACAGGTGGAACGGGGAGTGGACAGAAATCAAAGCACTGCGGAAGGGTATACCTTTTTCAATAAAGGTGATACTGTGACGTTGAAACTTTGCAATATTGATAAAGCCACCTTTGATTTCTGGCGAACAATGGAATTCACTTATGCCAGCGTTGGTAATCCTTTTTCATCACCCACCAAAGTAATAAGTAATATCAGTAATGGCGGGCTGGGATATTTTGGCGGCTATGCAGCCCAGTACCGGACTTTAATCATTCCCCGCTGAGCTTTTACACATAGAATACAGTTAGTCTCGTAACTGCCCCCTTTGATTGATGATTTAGTTTTATTTTTACCAAATTTTAAATCAGGATTTGAATGGACACCATAGAAAAAATACACTGTTTAATCATAGGCTCAGGACCGGCAGGATATACTGCGGCTATTTATGCTTCAAGAGCAGGATTAAATCCTGTATTATACCAGGGCATACAACCGGGCGGACAATTAACGATAACTACTGAAGTAGAAAACTATCCAGGTTACCCTGATGGTATTCAGGGACCAGCTATGATGGAGCATTTTGAAAAACAAGCTGCCCGTATGGGTGCTGATATACGATATGGATTGGCAACAAAAGTCGACTTCTCAGGCTCTGTACATAAAGTGCAGATTGATGAAGAAAAATGGATAGAAGCTGATGCTGTGATTATTTCTACCGGTGCATCGGCTAAATGGTTGGGACTGGAAAGTGAGCAACGATTGAATGGCTATGGTGTAAGTGCCTGCGCAGTGTGTGATGGGTTTTTCTTCAAAGGAAAAGAAGTAGCGATAGTAGGAGCTGGTGATACAGCGGCTGAAGAAGCCTTGTACTTATCTAAAATATGCTCGCAGGTACACATGATAGTAAGGAAGGGAGAAATGAGGGCAAGTAAAGTAATGCAGGACCGGGTTATTAAAACACCCAACATTAAAATGTACTGGCATAGCGAAACAGTTGAAGTAATTGGTGATAAAAAAGTGGAAGCTGTGCGGATTAAGAATAACGAAACTGGTGCAAAGCTGGATATTCCTGTAAGTGCTTTTTTTGTTGCTATCGGTCATGAACCTAACTCCGGGATCTTCAAACCATTTATTGATATGGATGATGCAGGCTATATCAAAACTATTCCGGGCAGTTCTAAAACAAATGTAGAGGGTGTGTTCGCTTCTGGTGATGTACAGGATAAAATTTACCGCCAGGCTGTAACAGCTGCCGGTAGCGGTTGTATGGCCGCATTAGATGCAGAACGTTACCTCAGTGCAAAAGGAGTTCATTAAATAATTATGATGCCCGGGCTACTAACGATAGAATTAAAACAACTCCTTTTTTTTGCCAATCACGGTTTGTATGCAGAAGAACGAAAGACAGGTAATGAGTTTGAAGTAAACCTAATCGTTTCCTATCATCCATCTTCCGGAACGATAACCGATATTTCAGATACGGTTAACTATGTGCAGCTATACGATTTGCTGAAAGCAGAAATGCAAAAGCCCCGCCAATTGCTGGAAACTTTTGTAATGGAAGTAACAGAATTGATTCATGCAGCATTTCCGCAAATTAAAAAAGTAGAAATCTCGATTACAAAATTGCACCCGCCAATTGCAAAATTTACCGGTACAGTGGGAGTTAACTATATCAAAGAATACCAGGATTAAAAACAAGTGAATTTTGAAAAGCATTTTTCATTACATTGATGTATGAAAAAATGGGTTTGGACTGTCTTTATTTTTGTGAGCTTATCATCATTTGGGCAAACAGGTTCTGAAATAATCTTGTTTGATTTGAAAATAAAGAATGGACAGGTGGTATTGTCAAATGCTGCGAATATTACCAATCATAAAGGATACGATAACCAGCCATCTTTCCATCCTTCACAACCGATAATTTACTATTCTTCTTTTGATGATAGCAGCCGTAGTGATATTAAGCACTACAATTATAAAACTGCTAAAACTTCCAATCTTACTGTTACAAGGGAGAAAGAGTATTCGCCAACCGTAACGCCGGATAATAAATTTATTTCCTGTATTATACAACGGGATAACGGGGCACAGGATTTAGGAAAGTATCCGATAGCTGGTGGTCAGCCAGAAGTTTTAATAAATAATCTTATCGTTGGCTATCATGCCTGGGCAGCAAAGGATAGATTATTATTATTTGTTTTGGGTGATAGTTCCAGCAACACACTTCGTAACTATAACCTATCTGCAAAGTCTGATTCAATTATCGCTACGAATATTGGCAGAAGCCTGCATAAAATTCCGGGACAAAATGCGATGAGCTTTATACAAAAAACTTCAGCCAAGGAAAGCCTGGTACAACGATTAGATTTAGCTACTGGTATAATCAGCACTATGGCTTCCACTTTGCCAGGGCAAGACCATATTACATGGCTTCAGAACAATGTCATTGTTTCAGGTAGTGCGGATAAGTTATTTTCGTTTCGTGTTGGAATTGATAAAGAGTGGCAACCGGTTATAATTGAAGGAGACATTTCCATGCTAAAAACAATTACACGGCTGGCAACTAATGCCGATAATACTAAGCTTGCGGTTGTAGTAAGCGAATAAAAACTAAACAAGCTAAATTTTAAAATTTGCCATATATGTCTTCTCGCAGAAAATTTTTACAGCAGTCTTCCATGTTTATTGGTGCCGGTGCTTTATCATCAGTTCTTGGCAATGATGTATTTGCTATTTTCAAAAATAAAGTAATGCCCAGTGACCAGCTTAATATTGGTGCAGTCGGTATTAACGGAATGGGATGGTCGAATGTAAAAGCCGCATTAAAAGTAGCCGGTGTAAATCTCGTTGCTGTTTGTGATGTAGATAAAAACGTAATTGATAAAAGGTTGGCAGAATTAGCCAAAACGAATATCGATGTCTCTAAAATAAAAATATATGCAGATTACCGGCAAATGCTAGATCAGAAAGATGTTGATGCAGTAATCATCGGAACGCCTGACCATTGGCATGCACTGCAAATGATAGATGCCTGCCAGGCTGGAAAAGATGTGTATGTAGAAAAGCCAGTAGGAAACTCCATTATTGAATGCAGAACGATGGTTGCTGCACAGCAGCGTTACAATAAAGTGGTGCAGGCCGGTCAATGGCAACGTAGCCAGCAGCATTTTAAGGATGCCGTCAATTTTGTTCATTCGGGACAATTGGGAAATATAAGAACGGTAAAAGTCTGGTGCTATCTTGATTGGAAGCAACCAATATTGGTAAAACCTGATTCTGCCGTACCAGCAGGAGTTGATTATACAAAATGGTTAGGACCAGCACAGATGCGGGC
>JANMFO010000001.1:0-11098 GCA_031374245.1 Chitinophagaceae bacterium
TGAAAACGAGGCATCAATATCATCAGGTTCGATCGCAAAATATATTCTTTAGTAAGCCCGGTAAAATAAACAAGCTTCTGTGCGATAGTATTTTTTTCTGTACTGTCTAATAAGTTGCCTTTGTATAAAGCAGGCGCATAAACATTGTAATTAAATTGCCTGCATTCTTCAATAAATACTTCCAGGGTTTTACCCTGTCCTGCTTTTTTATGATACCATGCTGCAGCAGCCATGCTTGGTAAATAAGTAAGGAATGAAGTAATGTTATCATTTATGGAAGTAGAACCGGTATAATCCAATGCCTGTGAAATAAGTACCAGGCCGTTCAATGCCATATTTTGCCCGCCACTTTCTAATGTATTAGCCACCGCCACTGCACGGGTGGTACCGAAACTTTCGCCTGCAATATATTTGGGAGAAAACCAGCGTTTGTTTTCTGTGATCCATACCCGCATGAATTTAGCAATGGAGGCTGCGTCTTCATTCAATCCCCAATAATCTTCTACTTTACCTTTTCCGATAACACGACTATAACCAGTTCCCACCGGATCAATAAAAACCAAATCGGTCAGATCAAGCAATGCATATTTATTTTCGGTAATCGCATAAGGTGCAGCACCATCATCCTTTTTTGCATCCGAATCTATTTTTACTATTTGCGGACCAAACATTCCCATTTGCAACCAGACAGAAGAGGATCCCGGACCTCCGTTAAAAATAAAGGTGACTGGTCTTTTTGTTAAATCGGTAAGCCCTTCCTGTGTATAGGCTACTGACCAGATGGCCGCTACGGCATCACCCGTATCATTTTTTAAATACATTTCACGGGCAGTGGCTTTATAAGAAATTGCCTTTCCTCCAAATGTACCCTGGTGAATGGTTACAAAACTTTTGGCCGGAGAAACGGTCAGTGTGCTGTCTTTTTTTCCCTGTGCCAAAACAGGGAAGGTGAGTAATACAAAAAAGAGGAATTGAAGTATACAATGGGTTACAGTTCTTTTTTGTAAGAAGTATTGATTGTTCATTAATGATGGTGACTGGTTAAGGAAGTGAAAATTATGAATTTCCTGATTTATTTAAATGACAGGCAAACTTATTGATTTTAGGCTATAGAGAAGGTTGTCTTTTCAACAGCTACAGCACTATTGAAAATATGGCTTCCGTTCAGTGTCCTTATTTTTCTCTTTTTGTGGTGTGGTTGGTGGAAGAAAACACCAACAAATGAATTGAGTACACCCAACTACTGCTATATAGTTGAAACGAATTAGGATAAGAGTTTCCTATAGTGCTGTTGATGGTGGTAGAGAGCTTGTCGAACTATGCCCGGCTGGTATGCCTGCACACTACTTGTCCCGCCTCAAGCGGGAACACACAGCAAAGGCGTAATTCTTTCTTTGGGAAGACCAACAGCGGCGGAAAAGTTGCAAGACTCGGCAAGGAAGAGAACTTATCAGGGAAAATAGCGATAGATTTCTTTGCGATGCAAAATTCGTACTAACTCTGCAGTTTTGTTTTCGAAATAAAAACCAATCCGGTATTGTCCCATTCTAATCCGGTAAGCGGTTTTATAACCTGTTAATTTTTTGCAATTATCTAACTGAGAAGGTTGGCTGGCTTTTTCTATTTCATTAATGATAACAGCCAGTTGGCGTTTAAAGGCTGCTGGTAATTTGTCCGCATCTTTAGTAAACGACTTGCGGATTTCAATATTCATTTAGCCGATTTTAATTTACCAAGAAAGGTAGCTTTTTCAGCAGGGGTGAGGAGTTTTGTTTTTCTGCCTTTTTCCATCGCTTTTACAATAGCGGCATCTTCTTTTTCTTCTGTATAAAAACCTATAGAGAGACCTTTGAGTATTGTTTCCAATACTTTCTCTTCTTTCTTGTTTTTTGGGTTTACTATATAAGTCATAGGGTAAAATTAATTAATTTTTGCCATTAGTAATTCTCTTTTTTGCCCTTAATAGTCCCGCCCCAAACGGGAGACTAACTACTACTTGTGATACTTGGACAAACTCAGTACACCAACCACGGCGTGATATTTTTTGTAGAACACCTGCCGGAGCGGACGCAATTCAGCTTTAATACACAATCATAACACTTACTTTTGGTGCTACACCTTTACACCCCGATAAATAAATGAGTGAAAGACTTGATTATACTTCACGGGTTATTCAATTTGCTGGACGGTTTCCTCTGCTAAACTATGTACTTACACAAATTATTTTTTGGATTTTCGCAAACGTTTTTATGGGTGTCATTTCCCACCTGCAAACATTGTCTATGAACCAGATGGTCGAGTTACCGGTTCAAAATGGTTTTGGCAGTGTTATGGTGATAAGCGTTATCATCGGCGCTTTTTATGGAATTATTTTGGGCATTGCAGATTATTATCTTGATAAAAGATTTTTCAGACGGATGTCGCTTGGTAAGATCATTCTGCTAAAAGCATTTATCTCCCTTGTCGTTCTTACGCTGCTGTTTTCGTTTTTGCGTTTTGTTTTATTTGGCTTACTCATCGCCCCGTCTTTAAAGGCAAATGTTGTTTCTCTTGCAGAAGCTACCTGGAAATACTTTTATTTTATTTGTTTAGTATTTTATTTTGTGATGACGATTGTTATCACATTTGTCAACCAGGTAAATACTAAATATGGGCCGGGTGTCTTACTGCCCATCTTACTGGGTAAATACAGGAACCCAATAGAAGAGGAAAGAATATTTATGTTTATGGATTTAAGATCCTCTACCACTATTGCAGAAGCACTGGGCCACATAAAATACAGTTCTTTTATCAGGGATAGTTTTATTGACATCAACCAGGTGCTTTTCCCCTACAATGCACAGGTGTATCAGTATGTGGGTGATGAGATAATATTGAGCTGGACTATTAAAGAAGGGTTGAGAAATTTATCTTGTGTACACTTTTACTTTGCCTGCGAAAAACAGTTTGACAAAAAAATGGAGTACTATATAAAAAATTATGGGCAGGTGCCTCATTTTAAAGCAGGACTGCACATGGGCAAAGTAACAGCCGTTGAAATTGGTGAGGTAAAAAGAGATATTGCCTACCATGGAGATACATTGAATACCGCTGCAAGGATACAGAGTATGTGTAATGAGTATAATAAAAAATTTCTCGTTTCTTCTTATTTTGCTGAGCAAAGTAATCTCGACAGCAAGTTTGAAACGACAACCCTCGGAGATATATTATTAAAAGGTAAAACCGCTACTGTTGGACTTGTGAGTGTAGAAACGTTGCTGAATATCGAACACTAAATGTGGAATTACAATGAAGAATTTTTCATCCATGTCACTTTTCTTTCCAGACGAGTGTCGGATGGCTTTGTGTGTTGGCTTTGTGGCATCCCGATTTTCATTCCCGATATATATCGGGACAGGCTGGGACAGGCTTCGCCGCACTACGGAGTTTCATTAGAGAATAAGGCCACTTAGCACACAAAGCCGGGCGGTGAGACATCGGCTACGAAGTAGTGAGGACACTCGGCAGGGAAGGAAACAGCTATGATCTATGCTCATATTTGTTCATCGGCTTTGGACTGCCTGCCAGGTAGTATTCTATTGCATCCTGAATTTCCATAATGGTCATAGCTGTTTCTTTGGTGTTGCCTTTAAATTTAAAATTGGTTTCTTTTATTTTCCAGTCACCTTTGGTTTTAAGTAACAACTTTTCCATTATCATGGATTTGCTGCCAGCAAAAATGCGAAAACGCATTACCTGTTCCGACCGGTGAATGATTTCCACCTGTATTCTGTAAATCGTTTTCATACCCACTTCATATTGGGTAAGTTTTATTTCAAAGGTTTCGTTATCCATGGTAAGTGCAGGTCTTCGGGGTATTCATAATATTGTTCCGGGTTCGGTTGTTTCAAAAAATCTTTCGCAATTGTCTAGGCCTGCATTTTGTCTGCAGGCAATTGATAGGATGCAATTTCTTGTATTCTTTTTTCACTCAGGCCATCCTGTATCCATTCAAAAGCCAGATCTTCTGGCAGTATGGTGGGCATGCGGTGTTGTGCATTATGAATTTCATGCATCAGTTCATTGGCCGGTGCAGTTACCAGTGCAAATGTATCGGCAGACTGATTGCGCAACTGGTTGGTCCATACTCTTGATACAGCAGCAATAAAAAAATATTCTTCCGGGTTATCTTTTACGGTAATGTAGTATGGAAATTTATCCGTGCCTTTTAATACCTGTCCTTTGTATTTGCCCACCTTTCCAATTTTGGCTTTGTGATGCCACTCGTAAAAACCTGTGGAGAGTGCAAGGCAACGACCATGTAGTGCCCCTTCCCGGTACATAGATAGTTTTCCTTTTTCATTTACCAGTAATGATTCTGCTCTGGCATTCAGCCAGGTATATTTCTGCCGGCTGAGTTTTAATTCAAATTCATCATGTACTGATTCAGGTATATATTCCCAATGGCTCATGGTCAATTCAAAATCTTTTCCCGCAGCCAATGGTTTTAACAATGGCCAATCCCGGTAATCGAAACTATTGCGGGCACGGATATTCAATTGCAGGTTTTTAATTTCCTTTTCAATTGCTCTCAGCCGTATGTATTGCGCCCTGTTTACCCGGCAGCCATTGTACGTACACATGGAATAAATGTAGGAAATTCTGGTTATAGACTAACCTCAACAATTCAGCATTTTTTATTTTTTGGAACACTACGGACAACGGGGGTGAGACACCGGCTATGAAACTATAAAGTTGGAAGACTCGGCAGGGAAGAAGAATATATTTCACATCTTGCAAAAAATGTCTCAACTTACTGTAACATAATTTCACTTTATGAACTTCATCAAAGTATGCACCATTAATGATTTACCAAACAACAGCCAGAAAATTGTATCATGTGGTGTTCAAAAAATTGCCCTGTTTCATTTTAATAATGAAATAACGGCTATTGCAAACGCCTGTCTGCATAAAGCCGGGCCTTTGGGGTTGGGACTAGTTGAGAAAAAGTATGACGGTCTTTATGTTACCTGTCCCTGGCATGGATGGGAGTATAATATTAAAACAGGTTCGGCTCCTCCCGGCTTTAAAGACCAGCAGGCGGTGTATGAAGTAAAAATGGAGGGAGATGATATTTTTATCAGCGAACAACCTGTAAAAAAAGCTCATCGTGAGTTACATGATTTAAAAATTATTGAAGATTTGGTGAAGCTGAAATACCAAACTACTCCTGAATCAAAAAATATTCTCGGTATTTCTACAACCAATATGAATGATGATTTGCCCCGCTACAGTACTTCTGAAGCTGCACTCGAACTGGCGTTGGATTATGCCGAAGAAAAACATGGTGCCGCAACTAAAATGATAAAGCTCCGTGAGCTCGGTTTTCGCACTTGCGAAGGTTATTACAGCCAGCATCAGAATGCCTGTACCTGGCCATGCAGCATTACTGAAATGAAACCCGATGATGGCATGACACAGGTGTACCGTGACATGATTCTCTGGGCCGACGTAATATTGGTGGCAACACCCATTCGCTGGGGAAATCCTTCTTCGCTTTATTTTAAAATGGCAGAACGGCTGAACTGTGTGCAAAACCAGATAACATTAAAGGATAAAGTACTGGTGAAAAATAAAGTGGCTTCTTTTATCATTACCGGGGGGCAGGATAATATACAGCAGGTAGCCGGGCAGATGATGGTATTTTTTACTGACCTGGGATTCACCTTTCCGCCATTCAGTTTTTTGGGATGGAGCAGGGGATGGACTGCAGAAGATATGGATAAAAATGTGTTGCAGTTTAAACGCAGCGAATATATTCAGCGTACGGCCAAAGAAATGATAGATAATTGTCTTGAAACTTCCAGGCAGATAAAAAATATTCCGGACGAAAAAAGGAAGGCACCCAAACCACACAAAGAAGATTCATTCACTGCTGATTTGATAAACCCTGATATGAATGTGTAAATGCGGAATGCTAAAGACAACTCAGACTAACCATAACATGTCCCGACACTTCGGGAACTATTCAGCATTTTTTTATTGTTGGAACACTACTTACAACCGGGGCTTCTATGCCTGCACACTACTTGTCCCGCCTCAAGCGGGAATACACAGCAACGGTGTGATGCTTTCTTTGGGAACACCAACAGCGGCGAAATTAATGACTTATACATTAGCAGGTATTCTTTGAAATTTATCAGGCAGTATCAACAAATAAGTGTTGTAACTTTCATATCACAAAAATTACAGTTATGAAAAAGTTATCCTTATTTTTTACCGCCACTTTATTTATTTGTGCCGTACAAAGCCAGGTACGGACTCCAACATTATACATTGCTGGTACCGTTTTATCTGATGAAAAAATGATGGTGACCGTTCGTGGAACCAAAACTATTGAGGGTATTGTTGTAACCGTCGAATTAAACGGAAAAAAAACGGAGACGAAGACCGATAATAAGGGACATGCCATTCTTGATTTCTCTGTAATTGCTGCCGGCCTGGTTGGCCAGGGAGTAGCTGTTATAAAAACCTTTGACAAAAATGGTAACCTGATTAGCTCTGCAAATACAACCGTTCAGCAGGGTACACCTGGTTTGGTCCGCCCGGTTATTGAACCATTACCAGCTAACCTGCCCAAAGGAGAAGCAGTAACAATTCCCGGACAAAATTTAGGGGCCGATGCAAAACTGTCCTGTGGTGACCAGGTACAGGAAACTCTTTCAGCATCCGATAAAGAAATGACTGTGTTTTCCGATCCTAAAATCGGGGTGCAAGCGGTGTACGTTACCACAGCAAATGGAGTTAGTGAAAGCCAAACTGTCAATATCTATTCTCTTGATTTTGTACTTTCCAAAAATTCAATTAAGCCAAAAGAAAATGTGCAGGCCATGGTGCATTATGAAAGCATACCCGTAGGAACGAAATTGATTTTTACCAACAAGTCCCCGGAGACAATAAAGATGACGATACCTGGTGCACAAAATGCAGCGAATGAATGTGTATACACGGTTGCTGAAAACAACGGGTCACTCCCTGTAAATATTACAGGCATCTTGAGAGGTAATTTTAAAATCGCATTGGATTTTGATTTCAAGTAGCAGGCTGGCACCTCCAGTTATCGTTTGCTTGCCAGGTGATTGACGGATGGCTTTGTAACATCCCGATTTTCATCGGGACAGGCCTTCGCCGTACTACGGAGTTGCATTAGAGATTAACGCCGGCTTCACTCAGCACACAAGGCCGGGCTGGAGACACGGCTACGAAACTATAAAGTTGGAAGACTCGGCAGGGAAGAAGACTAACCATAACCATTCAGGATTTTTTTGTTTGTTACAACGCCACGTATAGCAAGGAGGAAAAAAATAGCACAGTCTGTAGTATTTTTTTTAAATTTATAAAAACACTGAAATGGAAAATAAAAACTTTAGCCGTCGTAAATTTATTAATACGGTTGGCCTATCGGCTTTTGCTGCAGGTGCATTAATATTACCTTCTTTTAGTTATGCACGCCCGGTTAATGAAGGTGACAGAAATATTAATCATATCGGACCCATGGAAGGTTATGCCCCGCAAATTGGTACGCTGGTTTCCATGTTGGAATGGATTAGTGATTCGGTGATACGGGTTACCAAAAAACTATCGGTAGAAGAGTTGGATTATATACATGATAAAAATTCTAACTCAATCGGTTCGTTAATGATGCATGTAGCTGCCACAGAAGTTATTTACCAGGATATTACTTTTAATAACCTTAACGACTTTAGCAAGGAGAATAAAACTAAATGGGGAATTGCGATGGACCTGGGCCCGGAAGCCCAAACTAAAATAAAAGGAAATAATGTTACCTATTATACAGATGCTATGAATGAAGCAAGGACTAAAAGCCTGATAGAATTTAAAAAAAGAGATGATGCATGGTTACTTGCCGGCGAAACAAAAGAATGGAATATGAATAACTACTGCAAATGGTTTCATGTAACAGAACATTTTGCTAATCACCGTGGCCAAATAACCTGGTATAGTAAACGATTGCCGGGCAAGGGTTCCTGATTTATATGCCAGTTTCGAAGTAGTGATTATCAGATAGGCTCGCCTAGATAAGATGTGTTAGCTTATGGTGCCGGATGGATATCTGGTCGCCGTACTAAGAAGTTGTATTAGCGCCGAGTCCAATCCACCCACATAGATGGACGGTGAGACAACGGCTGCGAAACAATAAAGTTGGAAGACTCGGCAAGGAAGAAAGTTGCCAATATCACTTCAAATTTAGTTTTAATGAAATAGCTGGAATAGCGGCGTATCTTATTTGAGTTTGTTGAATAGACCGGATTTTTTCAAAATTAAAAGATACAGAAGCATTCTTAGCTCTTCGTTTATTTCGTCCCGACCCAATAAATACAGGAATGCTTGTTAATATACAAACTGTTCCTATTACTGCAAGTGGGCCAACAGCTCCCAAATCAGTATTACCTCCACTTATAGCAATAAGTGTAACTGCACCAACACCAATAAGAACAAATCCGATAGTCTTTTGAGTTTTACTTTTTTTAAGATAATCCGCACGGGTCATTGGGGGTTGAGGTTCGGTTTCCTGGCAGAAAGAAGTTGTTGAAACGATAAGCATCATTATGCAAACAGTTACTTTTTTCATACAGATAGTTTTAGGTTAATCAAAAGGTACAACAAAAGAATTGCAAGGCAACGTTTTTTTGGCTTACGCTGTGGCTGTGGCAAGTGCCTGCCTGCCGGTAGGCAGTTTTTTCTTTTCACCAGCCATGGCGTAAAGTTGGAAGACTCGGTAGGGAAGAAGATAACCAAATGTCTTATTGCAAAGTTTTACAGCCTCGTTGAGGCAGGAGGTTAGTTGCAGTATTTATTCCGTACCAACGGTCGGGACTAACCACAACCATTCAGCATTTTTTATTTTTTGGAACATTACAGACAACCGGGCCTGCTCCGCACCATTGCGGAGAACATTTGTCTGGAAGGATTATTTCATTTTATTAAACATATAACGAGCTATTTTCCAGGCGCCGTTTTCCTTTTCAAAAACAAATAACTCTCTGTTTTCTTCCGGGATATTTTCTCCATTTGCATGAATTAATGTTGTGCCTTTTGAGCTTGTTACTGCAAAGGCAAAATCATTTTCAACGGTAATCTCATCAATAAAGAATTCTATATTCAATTGAATTTGAGAAAATACGAAGTCGTAAGCTTTTTTTATTTCCGCTGTGCCAATTGCAGAAGGAGCACCAGTTGGCATAAAAATGCCATCTTTTGTATAAAGAGAAGTTGCTTTTTCTGCGTTAGAACTGTTTAATGTCCCTTTATAAGCCATCAATAAAGTTTCGATTTCTTGTTTTGCTAATTTTTCCATTTTTTCTCTGTTTTTAAGATTTGTATTGTTTTCAGTTGTATTTTGACAAGATGCCAATAGCGTTATTGCGATTAAAAATTTTAGAAAATATTTCATCGATTAGTATATTAATTTTTATTACCTAAAGATGAGAAGTAAAGATAAGGTGTACCAATAAGGTACTTTAAGAAAGAGACTTAATGTAGATTAAGATTTAGCTATTTTTTTACGAATCGTACTGAGGAATTCTGGTGTAACTCCGAGGTAAGACGCTATTTGAACGTTAGAAATCCGATTAAACAATTGGGGATATCGCTTTAGAAAATCTACATATCGTTCTTCGGCAGTCGAACTGATATTTTGTAAAACTCGTCTTTGGCAGGTTACTAAAGCATTTTCAGTAAACACTCTGAATATTCTATTGAATTTGGGGTATTTAACAAACAAATCCAGTTGGTCTTCTTTATTGATTTGAAGGATGATTGAGTTTTCAATAGCTTCAATATATAGTTTACTGGCTTCTCCTGAATGAAAACTTCCTATATCACCAATCCACCAATTTTCCACCGCAAACTGAATATTATGTTCCTTCCCCTTCTCATCAACAAAGTACATTCTGAAACAACCTTCAACCACAAATGTGTTTAGCTTGCATATATCGCCTTCTTGAAGAATAAATTGCCGGCGTTTGATCCTACGTTCTTTAAACCTTGTATTTACAGCTTCTATTTCTTCACTATCTAAAGGTAAAAGTTTTGAAAAATATTCTATAATTGGTTCTGTGTTCATATGTCAGATTGCCTACTAGGTTTGGGCTTTGCGCAGCTGTGGTATTAGAGTTCCTTCAAGCCTGAACAGCAGCTAAATTATAGATAAATGTTGATTGTTTTTTCTTCTTTCGGGAAGGTTTCATCGGGTGGGAAAACAGCAACCACGGCGTGTAGTTTTTTGGGAAACACCTGCGGGGGCGGAAACCCAAGAATAACCATTCAGCAATTTTTATTTTTGGAACACTACGGATAACCGGGTTTATCAGATCCGCATTAAAGAAATATAAACCTTTTTATTATTACTGCCGCTTATAGTAAGGGTGTAACTGTGTGGGCCCGAAGCCTCTTTTGTTTCATACCGGTAAAGTTCATCGCTGGTACCTTCACCCGTATGCATTGCTTTTGGAAATAGTTTCTTCATCTCTGCTTTTAACGCAATCAGGAAATTACTGATAGAAGAAAGATAAAACACTACTTCATATTCACTTTTGGTTATAGTATAAGTAGATTGAAAACTTTCAATTTTATACGTGTTTTCTGCTTCATCTTTATCTATTTCATAATTATGGACTAACATAGCTTTGGTAAAGCCGGGCATATCCATTTTTAATAGTTGCTGAAAATTATTATAGCTTGGAATAATGATTGCAAGATAACCATCGGCTTTGGCTGTATCCAGTTGGGTGGTTGATTGTCCATGCAATAGGGTTGTGCTTCCCATTAATAAAAAAAGACAGGAAAAAAGAATGGAGAGTGGTTTCATGTTTTAGTAAATAGAATCTATTTAACTGTCATTTCCTAATTAATAAAAGAGCTTTCTGTAATCCCGGATTGTAACAATTATTGTTTCGAATAAGAAGTCTTGCTGTATTAATCAGGGCTGGGACAGACTCTGCATCTATTGTTTGAAAAGCGATGTGTCAGATGACATTGTGTGTTGGGTTTGTCGCATTCCGATTTTCATTCCCGATATATTTCGGGACAGGCTGGG
>JANMFO010000006.1:0-3216 GCA_031374245.1 Chitinophagaceae bacterium
GTTGCAGATGTGGCAATCAATCCATTGGCAAATGTATGTACACCACTTACACTTAAATTATTATTCAATGTAATGCCTGCTGTGTTATCTGTATTTAGATTATATGTTTTAAAAGCCTGAGTACCGCCAATTGATTGCGCTGTAGTGCCATTCAAATACAATGTTCCACTACCAACTGCCATCGATGATTGGTCATTCGTAATATTTTGCTTTACATAAAAATTGCCATTATTTACAAGTAAACCTGATGAAGTATTAGTAAAGTCTCCAAAACCGCTTATAGATGCTCCAGTATGAATTTGTAAGTTGCCTTTATTATTTAAAGCTTGCTGTGCAAATACATCAAAACATACACACAATATCACTGTTTGTAATATTATTTTTTTCATACTATCGGTTTAACTCTATTAACTAAACACTTTATTATCTTACTGGGCATTTACAAGCCATTGGGTATCTTGAATTGTAATTGTCATAGAATTTGAAGTAGAGTTACACCATAGTTCAAAATAATCGCCGGGCCCAATATCAGATAAATAAATAACCGTTGAAAATTGAACAGGTTGATTTGCCACGCCTGGCCTTAAGGTTGTTTCACCATATCTTGTAATAGATGTAGACGACGTTCCGGAGGGATTCTTAACAATTCCAATATTAAAAACGGCAGCAGAATTAGAAACTGAGATATTCCCTGATATAGTAATAAAACCATCTCTTCTGTTATTAGGCTGATATGTTATCCTGTTATTTCCAATTGTCCATTTAGTAGTTGTTGAAGACGTAGTTGTCCAGTTAACTTTATACCAGGTTGTACTTGCCGTTAATGTGGTAGTAGTAGCATTATTTGTTACATTAACATAGCAATTAGGTTTTTTATCCCCTGTACCGGCATTACTTTCTACAATAGCATTGGCATCCCTTCCATCAGTACGGGTAAAATCAAACCCTTCAATATACTTACCTGTATTATTCCAGGTATTTCCCGTTATAGATATTATTGAAAAAGAAGTGAAAGTAGTTGGCTGATAGAAAATAGCTGTATCGCCACTTGCTCCGTTATAATATCCGCCGGATGCTAACTGGATAGTTCCTGCTGAACCTTTACTCAGATTTATTCCGTAGTTACAACCAATAAAGTCGGTTTCAGCCACTTTTACTATTACACCAGCCACAGCTCCATGCACAAGTATACCACTTCCAGACGAGTTGGATATATCAGTTTCAAATACCCATATCTCTGCATTAGTTGAATCTAAAATGGTGTTATAAAACCGGTCAAAAGAACAATCCTTTACTTCATTATATGAGCCGCTTGATAAAAACCGGATAGCATCTTCACCCTGGGCTGTTCCATAACTTGCTAATGCTGTAGCATCAAAAGTCAGCATCTTGAAAAAACAATCTGACAAACAGCGGAACATTGGTTTCCCTGTAAGCCCTGTAGCAGCATTAATTGTGGCAGTTCCATAAGACAGGCCCTGAAAAGTAAGAGTATAAGGCAAATCAACATTAATTGTATTAGATATATCATAAACCTCTTCTTCCAGTCTTACAACCGATGGGCCGCTCATATGGGCATTAAGAAATTCAATAACTTCCTCGATAGTAGTCCAACTGCTATTAGCGTTAACATCGAACAAATTTTCCGCTACTATTTTTTTCCCTCTTATAACCCAGTTTCCACCGGTTGCCACAAATGTTTGGCCTACATATCGGGTAAGTTTTAAATTGGCAATACCATCAATAGTAGCACCGCCATTTCCCTGTACAGTGACAAGATCAGTATGGGTACCGATATTCTTTACAGTTATGGATAATCCGTTATCTGCTGAAGTGACAGTTGGCAGTGTAATAGTTATATCATTACTTGCCAATATAAAGGTCTCAATTTTAGTGAGTGTGGCATTTGCTGTTTTAGACACAACATTTGATTCGCCTGTACTTAACAGCTTCCATTCTGTTGCATTCCAGTAATAAAATCCATCAGCCAATGTACCGCCAGTGCTGAACACCAGCATACCCGCAGGAACTGTGCCTGTTAATGGAGATACTGAACTGATACTGTTTAAAGCTACCCGTGGAGGAAGAAACCCTTTATTAGTACTTTCTAATTCTAAAAGGGAATTGGCATCAATAGTATTGGGGTTATTGCCAATTTTAACCTGGGCATTTGCAAAAAAGCACAGCAATACAAAAACTGCTGTTAATAGTTTCTTCATAGAACGGATTTTAAGCGATATTGGATACAAACAACTAAATACGTGTTATTGAAACAAAAATTTAATGTATTACTTATTATTTTTTCTTTTTAATTAAATTATTTACTTAATACTAAGCACATACCCCTACTTAATTTATCATTTTTTCTTTTTCAAATTATATTGATAATTCACCCCTACTACAAAATAGCAACCTGAACGGAACGGGCTGAATACATAAACAGGAAATGAGAATTTCTCTATTTCCAAACCAGCCACAAAACCCGGCTCAAAACTATTATTATCAATCTGCCGGGTATACTGCATGGCCAATCCTGCAAAAAAATACTTTGAAATATTATATCCCAGTTCAGACCAGCTAAAGAAAAAATCAGCGATATCTTTTTTTGTGCCAAAGCTGTATTGTGTTTGCGATGAGAGATAAAAATTTTTCCAATCTGCATCTGCATTAGCACTAAAAGATATTCCGGTAAACCTTCCGGCAGAAAACCCGGCAAGTGGAGTCAGGCTGTATTCAAAATTGCCGCCCCCCTTTATAGTTTTACCTCCAAAAAAAGAAATGGTTTGATTATCCTCGTAATTATAGCGTAGTTCAGCATACCAGTTATTCTTTGTTTCAAAATGAAGCATTGGCACAACAACAACTGAACCTGGCTGCCCCAGGTAATTATAGTTTTCAATCACCCATTTTGATTGCGCCTGGCAATTAACTGATATTATCAAACAAAGAAATAAAAGCCTCATGCCGGTCAAAAAAATACTAACTCGCTTTGCAAGTGGCTTGATGCAGGACATTAGGTTTAGGTTTTCAGATGTACAGGAACAATTAAAAAACATTCTCAAACACAGTCACGCTAAAAATGTTGAAATATTTTTGCAATCAAAAGAAGAGGATACCTGCCTGGTAATAAAAGATAACGGTATAGGATTTGATTCAAAACAAACACAAAGGGGTATTGGGCTTTCTAATATTTATGAACGTACCCGGTTTTACAAT
>JANMFO010000082.1:0-1946 GCA_031374245.1 Chitinophagaceae bacterium
GACTTCCGTGATATGCTCCGTCCGGCATCTGGTTTTCAAAGCTGGCAGTTTAAAGAGCTGGAAGCAAAGCTGGGATTGAAATTTGAACAACGTCATGGTAAAGAATATTACACGGCACAACTTTGTCCGGCACATGTTGACATTATTAAAAAAGCAGAAAGGAGCCAATCATTACTGCAATTATTAAATAGCTGGTTGGAAAGAATGCCTTTTTTAAAAGAAGGTGCCGATGAATCTTTCTGGAATAATTACAAAGAAAGCTATCAGTCCAGTTTGGCTGAAGCAGAAAAAAACAACCTCGCAGCTTTCGACGAAATTTTTGGAAACAATAATTCAACGGTTGAACGTTCATTATCGCCGGCTGCCTGCCGTGCTGCACTATTCATTATGTTGTATCGTGGCTACCCTCTTTTGCAATTACCATTTCAATTACTAAACTGTTTACTTGAAATAGATGAACAACTCAGTAGCTGGCGTTATCGCCACATGAATATGGTACACCGGATGATTGGTACTAGAATAGGTACTGGTGGTAGTACCGGAAAAGATTACCTGAAAGCAGCCGCTGATAAGCATTATATCTTTCGGGAGATTGCACAGCTGAATAGTTTTCTGATTGAGAGGAGAAAACTTCCGTTGCTAAATCATGATACAGAATCAAGATTAGGTTTTGCCGGATAATAAAAACAGAAGCGATGAATAATTTCATAGCTTCTATACTGATAATCCAACGTATTATATTAGAAAGTATAACGGATACCTAATCCACCCCAGCTTCCCACAAATCCACGGTTATCACCAAACTCAAAAGAAGGTTGCCAGTCAATTGACATATTGATGGGGGCTCCTTTAAATTTATAATCCAGACCAAGCACTCCATCCAAACCGGCAAAAGCACCATCTCCATATTTAGTATTATAAAACCCGATGTGTGCACCTGGTCCGATATACCATTGCAAGCCGGTAGCACCCGTTATTGGTCCATGTATTTCGTATAGGCCGGTGATACGGGTACCCCTGTTCCAGAAATAGCCAATCAGTTCCAGCGCATTATTTCCATTTACAAATTGTTTGAAGGATATACCGCCACCGTCCCAAACTTTTACACCCAATGCAGTTTTGTAAGATGAACTATTAGTAGTTTTACTTTGTGCCTGTGCAGACGAAATAAAAAGTAATGCAATAGCTGCAACAAAAACTTTTCTCATAATAGTATTTTTAAGTGGAATAATCAGTAACATCAGCACATTTACCATTACTATGCCAAAAAGAAGATTTGTACCAAAAAAATTATCGGGATTATTTGTCTTTGATTTTCAATAAGAAATAAATAAAAACAATTATTGAAATGATGGCTGTGGTTATAAATGTAGAAGTGCTGCCCCATGTTGTCCATAATGAACCGGCTATTATACTTGCCAGTAATGCACCAATACTTTCGCAACTGGTATAAAATCCGATAGCAGTTGCTGTATTTTCCCTGTGGGCTAAATTGGTAATCCATGCTTTTATGATTCCTTCTGTGGCTGCCGCATAAATACCATAGATAAAAAACAAAAAGAAAATGATACTGATAGAAGGATGAAATGCAAATCCGCCATAAACAATTGCAAATAATGCAAAGCCCAGCAAAATAATTTTTTTATAACTGAGTTTATCAGCTAAAACACCCATAGGGTAAGATGCTGCTGCGTACACCAGATTATAAAATACATAAGCTGCAATGGTAATAGTATCCGCATAAAAAGTGGCTCCTGCAAAAGATATGGTATTGTTCCCAATCGTTTCTTTAGTGATGAGCAATAAAAAAATATCAGAGCTGTTGAACAACGCAAATAATAATAATCCAGGTACTACTTTTTTGAATTCAGGAGTTGCTATTTTCCAGTACTTGAAAAAAGAAAAGAAATTGCCTTTGACCATGGTGGATACCGGTTGCTTTTTTT
>JANMFO010000100.1:0-6941 GCA_031374245.1 Chitinophagaceae bacterium
CCATTCGTTATCCGCTATCCAAGAGGTGAAGGGGTGATGCCGGAGTGGAAAACAGAAATGAAGGAAATAAAAATTGGCACCGGTAGAAAATTAAAAGATGGCAAAGACATTGCGATACTTTCTTTTGGCCACCCCGGCAATTTTGCTGCTGCTGCCATCCGTGAATTAAAGAATGATGGGTTGAGTCCGGGTCATTATGATATGCGTTTCGCCAAGCCATTGGATGAAACATTGCTGCATGAAGCCTGCCGGCAATATGAAAAATTAGTTACAGTGGAAGATGGAACCGTAGAAGGTGGTATCGGCAGTGCGATTCTTGAATTTATGGCAGCACATGGGTATAAAAATGATGTGAAGATTCTTGGTATACCTGATAGACTGGTAGAACATGGCACACCCAAAGAACTGCAACATGAATGTGGATATGATGCACAAGCCATTGCTGATGCAGTGAGGGAGATGATGAACGATAAAGTAACGGTGAGCCAGTTGCTGGGATAAAGTATTAAATCAATTTTTGCTCAATAGCCAGCCTTATCAGGCTGGCTGTATTTTTTACATTCAGCTTGGCTAATAAATTTTTCCGGTGACTGTCTACTGTGAACTGGCTTAGAAATATTTTTTCTGCAATCTGTGGATTAGTATAGCCTTCAGCAATTAATCCAAGAATTTCTTTTTCCCGGCTGCTTAATACAGGTAATTCAATTTTAGAAGATTTTTGATAAGCCTGCAACGCTTCTCCTGCTTCACCACTAAAAAAAATGCCACCACCGTGTACTGTATGAATAGCTTCAATTAATTCTTCTTTAGAAGAATTTTTTAAAATATAGCCAGAAGCGCCATTCTCCATCATTTTTTTAATATACAAGCCCTGGTTAAATGAACTTAAGCCCAGTACCATAACACCGGGATACTTTTCTTTCATCACAGCACATAACTCCACTCCTTCCATCCCCGGCATACTGATGTCCATCAATACAACATCAGCCGTATTATTTACAAAAAACCCCAGACAGGATTGGGCATTCATAGCCTGCCCGGCCCATTCAATGCCCTTTTCATTTTGCAATAAAGAGTGGATACCCTCAATTACGACAGGATGATCGTCTACGATAAATACACGGATCATATTTATATATTAAATTCAATATTCACTAATGTTCCTTTGCCTTGTTCTGAATGAATGTCTAACTGACCTTTCAGATAATCTACCCTTGATTGGATACTTGTAAGTCCGGCTCCTTTATTGGTTTTTAGCAAAGTAGTGTCAAACCCCTTTCCATTATCCTCTACAATAATACTAAACCGGCCGTCTTCCTTTATTAACTGTACCATCGCTTCTGTCGCCGTTGCATGTTTCATTATATTATTCAGCAATTCCTGAATTATGCGGTAAATAATTATTTCTGATGACTTTTCTATTCGGGAGTCCATACCAATTGATTGGTATTTTACCGAAAGTAATTTTGTGGCATTTACGGTATTGCAATATTCTTTTAATGCTTCATCCAGTCCAAACTTTGTCAGCATTTCCGGCATCATATTATGTGCCACCCGTCGAAGTTCTCTTATAGAAGTGTCAAGCATATCCAGCGACCGTTCAAAAACGGTCATGTTATCCGGGGTAATAATTAAATTATCTTTCATATTGCTTAAGGAGAATTTTACACCTGATAATAAACCGCCTAATCCATCATGTAAATCTTTTGCTAAACGGCTTCTCTCTTCTTCCTGCCCCTGAAGCATTGAATCTACAGCTACCAATTGCTTATCTTTTTCTAAATCCGTAATGCGTTGTTTTTGTAGTTCATCCTGCTGCTTTGCTAACTCCTGCCGGTTGCGAAAGTTGCGGTATCCTAAAAAACCAACCAGTAGTAAAGCAGCTAAAGAACCAATTAAAAAATAATTAAGCGTAGATTTCTGCTTTATCGAAAGTGATTGTATTTCTTTATTTTTTTCAAGCTGCACAATTTCTTTTTGCTTTTTTTCATTTTCATATTTTGCTTCTGCTTCGGCAACTTTTTCACTGGTTCCGGTTTCAAAAAGAGAATCCCGAAGCTCAATAGTTTTTGCATAGTACGATGCTGCTGATTTATAATTACCATTGGCCTGTTCTATATCACCCCGTATCTTATAAATATCTTTTAGTTCTGCTCTTTCGCCAATTTCGTTCGCTAATTTTTCTGCATCGGCAATATGTGCAAACGCTTTATCCTGCTGTTTCAATTCATAATAAACCTTTGCCAGCATTAAATTGGCCGAACTAAGAAAATATTTATTACCTATTTTTTCTGAGTAATTATACAATTCAAGACTTGTACTTAGTGCTGCAGGGAAGTTTTTATTAGCAATATAATAGTCGCCGATATTATTTGTGAGAGTAACCAATTGATACAAGTCCCCATTTTTTTTGGCTAATGGTAATGCCTGCTCTAAAATTTGAAATGCCTTTTCTTTTTGCCCGAGATTGTGGTAACTAACCGAAAGGTTAATAAGCCCATCCACCAACGAAAGAGTATCGCCGAGTTGTTTTGATAAAGCAACCGCTTTATTGGCATATTCCATTGCCTTGCTATGTTCTTTCTGCTCTTCCAGCAATGCATTTATATTGGAATAAAGTGATGGTAAATATTTTTTGTTTTCACTATTCTCCCAAATTTTTGCAGCCTGTAAATAATAATCCATTGCTTTTGCACGGTCATTTTTATGCAGGTACACATTTCCCAGGTTGGCAATACCTCTGCCCTCTTTAAAAGAATCTTTTAGTACCCGGCCAATAGCTACCGCATTTTCAAACCCTATTGCGGCACTGTCCATTTTATTAAGTTCGATATAACAGTTCCCAATATTTATATAGGTTAAAAAAATGCATTCATTGCATTTTGCATTCTTACCCAACACTAATGCCTGTTGATAATAGGCAATACTTTTTCCCGGGGTTTCTATTTCAATGACCTCCCCTGCTTGTAAAAATATTGACGCTTTTATTGAATCATTAGCAGCCAATTTTAATTGACGCTGCAAGCTATCCGGAAGCGGCTGTGCATATACATTGCTGATTAAAACAAGTTTAAAAATTATAGTAACGGCTGTAAAATATTTTAATAACGTCTGCATTGTTAGTAAGCGATAATGGATATAAAGGTTACTCTTCTGCTCCATTAAATCAAACTTTCGGCTTAAAATACCAGTTTCGGGTGAGAGCTTTTATGCAGCAATACGGTGATACCTTCCATAAGAGCAGAATGATTATCTATAATAAATACTCTTATTTTAATTATAGGTTGAATTCAATATTTATCAAAGTTCCTTTACCAGCTTCTGAGTGAATATCTAACTGACCTTTTAAATAATCCACCCTTGATTGAATGCTGGTAAGCCCTGCTCCTTTATTATTGTTCAGCAAAGCAGCATCAAACCCTTTCCCGTTATCTTCCACCATAATACCTAACCGGCCTTCCTCTTTTATCAACTGCACCATTACTTCTGTTGCTGCCGCATGTTTCATAATATTATTAAGCAGTTCCTGTATAATGCGGTAAATAATTATTTCAACAGATTTTTCTATCCTTGCATCCATGCCAACAGACTGGTATTTTACGGAGAGTAAATTGGTTGTATTAATGGTATTGCAATATTCTTTCAGTGCTTCATCCAACCCAAACTTTGTAAGCAGTTCAGGCATCATATTATGTGCCACCCGTCGAAGTTCTTTGATAGAAGTGTCAAGCATATCAAGCGACCGTTCAAACACGGCCATGTTATCCGGGGTAATAATTAAATTGTCTTTCATATTACTTAAGGAGAATTTTACACCTGACAATAAACCACCCAATCCATCATGTAAATCTTTTGCCAATCGGCTCCTTTCTTCTTCCTGCCCCTTCAGGATGGAATCCACGGCTACTAATTGTTTGTCTTTTTCCAGTTCCCGGATGCGTTGCTGCTGCAGTTCATCCTGCTGCTTTGCTAATAGCTGGCGATTACGAAAATTACGATAGCCTAAAAATCCGACTATCAATAAAGCAGTCAAAGAGCCAATTAAAAAATAATTAAGCGTTGATTTTTGTTTGATAGAGAGTGATTGAGAAAGTTTATCTTTTTGAAGTTGGAGTATTTCATTTTGCTTTTTTTCAGTTTGATACTTTACCTCTGTTTCATTCATCTGTCGTTGTACTTTTTCTCTTTTTACACTGTCGCTTACTGCAATAAATTGCTTTTGATATTGATAGGCTGTAACTGTATTGCCATTTTTTTCCTCAATTTCAGTTAGCAACTGCAAAGCCTGCACTTTGAAAAGGGGGATATTTACTCGCTCAGATTCACTTAAAACATGCAATGCCAGCTCTTTTGCTTTATTAAGGTTGTTGGTATTAAGATAACCAGCGGCCATACCTTCCTCACTATTTATTATTTGAAACCCATCATTCATTTTTTTTGCCGCTTCATTGGCTTTTTGATAATTGACTAATGCTTTGCCCCATTCTTTTTTCTTCCGGTAAATACCGCCAAGTATATAATAAAACCGTACATCAAGGTTTGGCTTATCAAGTTTTATTACAACAGGACGTATTTTTTCAAGATAGGCAGCGGAAGAATCAAATTGCGATAAAGCACTGAAGTCGTCTGCTACAAAGAGGTGCCCGACTACATAAACATCTGTATTGTCATTCTTGTTTAAATAAGATAATCCCTGTTTATCATACTTCAACGCATTTTCAAACTGCTCCAGCTCATAATAATTACTGGCAATATCAGCATACAATGTTGCGAGATAATTATTTTTACTGCTCCCTTCCAGGTTTTCAATACCTGCAATTGCTTCTAAGTATAGTTGAATTGACTCCTGGTATTTATAAAACTTGGATAATATAAGCCCTTTGCCAGTAAGGCAGTCTGCCAGGTCAATTTTGTACTTCTCCATCTCATTTTTTACCCTGGCTGAGTTTATCAAACTGTTATATAGTAATATGGCAGAATCGTAACAAAGCCTGGATGTATCATACTTAGCCATATCATAAAACAGGTGACTTTTGGTAAGATAATATTTAGCAGTATAAAATTTATTATCAATAGCTTTTGCCAGCTTCTTCCCTTCTTCAAGATATTTCCAAGCAGCTATTGTATCATATCCGCTTAATTCTTCTGCAAGCTGATAGTGCAATTTTATCTTTGTTGTATCCGATTGTGCATTTTGTAATAAGCGGCGCAGAGTGTCAATTGAATTTGTCTGGGTAAATGCAGTTGAAGAAAAAATCAGCAGCACAATTAAGCATAAAAAAATGGTTCTTTTAATCTGCATAGTATAGTTGAATTACCGGCTCTTTCAAAGTTTGTTATTCTCTGTCACTAAATCAAACATTTCATTCAAAATACCAGTTTCGGGTGATTCTTCGCAAAATCAGCCAGAATCCCTGTTTAGGGTGAAGAGTATCCTATTTGGTACTGCTACATTTGAACTGGCAATATTTACCACATTGCTTTCGGCGGTATTCAATAATAAAAACTAAACAACATGAAACACTTTATTAATCTTTCAGCAAAAACGTTCAGATATCTTTTATTTGTTTGCCTTCTTATGGCAGGTTTTACCAGTAATGCCCAGGCACAAATACCGAAACAACAAGGCCGGTGCAATGCAACGGCCGACCAGATTTATTTTGTTGCTTCCGGACAATCAGTATTAGATGTTTATCCGGGGAGCAACGGTGGCAATGGCTATCAATTAAATATTCTTGGAAATGGGGCCGATAATTTTGAAGTAGTACAAGAGGCATATATGACAACACTGAATGTAATACCGGGCTATACTAATGCCACCGCTGCCAAATGGCAGGTGTTTTTTGCCGCCGGGATGGAACGGGTTATCTGCAGTATAAAAATGAAAAATAAATGTACCGGCCAAATACTCACTTATCCGTTAACGGTTGGGGTAAGACTATTTAACTAGTAAATATTTTTTAAGCATGAAACAACACCTGCACTTCAAAACGATCCTGCTTTGTTTATTGATTGCATTGGCAGTAAACAGTAAGGCACAGCAGGAATATACATTTACTACATCCGCTGCCAATATCATCTCTGCCAAGGCATTAATTGATTTACCCGATCTTTCCGGAAACATCAATGCTATTATTATTGCTACGCCGCTGGGTAATACAAAAACATTGAACCCGCATCCCACCGGCGCATGGTATTACTCAGGCAAATGGAACATATTTAACTCTGATTTTGCTCCGATGCCTGTTGGCATGACCTACAAAGTGCAATATTTTTTAACCCCCGGTAGCAATCAATTTCTGCATTTAGTAACAGAACAAAATCTTGGGGCAGAAGGTTCATATATTGATAATCCTGCTCTCAATAATAAACCCGATGCACAGTTCAATATTTTTCTCAATCACTCCCCCATTATCCGTGCCGGTTCATGGTCAAATCCAAATGAAGCCAAAGCAGCATATAGTACTTCCAGCGGTAAATGGTATATCACCAATATCAACGGGCAACCAATACTGAAAGGTTGTGCTTACAACATTGTTGTTAATAACGGCGGCAATATTAACACTCCCAAAGCCAGCACCGTTATACCCGGACTTGTTGTTAGTACATCCAATAGTAATACGGTTACGGGACCTGTTTCACCAATGTATATGACTGCATGGGCAGATAAACAAAAACTGCCGGGGGATAATTCCAATATAAAGTATCCTGATGCAACAGAGCTACATGGCTTTAACTTCAGCGTTTCAAGACCTGCTGTAGCAAGAAGCGGCACGAAGAATTATGAACCTATAACCATCAAAATTAGTACAGGAGTGCCTGTTACTATTCCCTTCTTTGAAGCTTTTCTTAAAAAAAGAGACATGGAGTTCACGATTGATGCATTTACTAATAGTACAACCGGAAGGTCAGAATTAAACTATACGATTAAACTAAGCGGC
>JANMFO010000101.1:0-15199 GCA_031374245.1 Chitinophagaceae bacterium
GCATTGAAAGACCACCCGGATATTTCAGAAAAAACCAAGACTAAAGTAAAAGAACTGGCTACAGCCCTTGAGTATGAACCCAACAACTATGCTGTACAGCTAAGAACAAGGCAAAGTAATGTATTAGGCATTCTGGTTCCCTCCATTGATAATTTTTTTTATGATACGTTCATTTCGGCGGTAGAAGAAGATGCCCGGTTGCATGGATACTCGGTTTTAATTATGCAATCGAGGGACAAAGCCCAGATTGAAACAACCAATCTCCACTTATTCCGTAAAAATATGGTGATGGGAGTATTTGCTGCTATTACTATTGAAACGGAAGACATGACTCCTTTTCGCAAGCTGGATGAAATGAAAATACCGGTAGTATTTTTTGACAGAGTACCCGAAGTACCCGGCTATCATAAGGTATGCCTTGCAGATGAAACGGCTGCACGGATGGCTGCAGAAGCCATTATTGAAAAAAAGAAAAAAAGAATACTTGCCTTGTTTGGTCACCCACATCTGAGCATTACAAGGATAAGATGTGCTTCATTAAAAGACACATTTGAAAAAAAAGCTCCCAAAACAAAATTGATAATTGAATACCCGGAAACTATTGCTGATGCAAAACGGGTAACATTGAATGCGCTAAAAGATAAACATCCCCCTGATACAATTTTTTGTATGGGCGACCAGATTTTAATCGGCGCCATGTATGCTGTTCACAAATTGAAGCTGAGAGTGCCGGAAGACATTTCTATCATAACCATCAGCAATGGGTTAATGCCTACCATGTACGATCCAAAAATTACTTACGTGGAAACAAGCGGTTACAAATTGGGTAAACTGGCTTTTGCCCAAATGCTCTCCTGTCTTAAAAATCAACTTGCACCGGAAGAAGTTATTCTTGAATCAATTCTTGTTGAAGGAGGTTCGTTATAAATTAGTAGTCCGGATTAAGTACTACTATCATCGTCTGTTGCGAACTTGTTCTATTATTCATTTCTTTCAGTGAAAGGAAAGAATAATCACTTCTTAATCGTTTTGCTTCCTGGAGGGCAATAATACATTTGATCTATTGATCCTTTTTTACACCGCAAACGTTATAGTTTTATTTACTCACTTGCTCTTCATAATCAGTAGCTTATTTTACAATCAAACGGTTGTAGCATGTCTACTTTTAAAATCAAATTCTCTCTCTATCTCAACTATTTTGTATTTGCTATATTGCTCAACAGTGTTGGCATACTTATTCAAAAATCCATCAATACATATGGTGTAGATGAATTAAAGGCAAGCTCACTGGAAGCATTCAAAGACTTATCTATTGCTATCGTTTCTTTTCTGGTTGGTTCTTTTTTACCCCGTCTCGGGTATAAGAAAGGAATGCTAATCGCATTGGCACTGGTATTCGCAGGTTGCCTCGGTATGTATTGGGGAAATTCATTTACCTCAGTGAGGATACTGTTTGCCTGTGTTGGTATTTCGTTTGCAGTAATTAAAGTATCTGTTTATTCATTAATAGGAATAATTACCACTAATGATAAAGAGCATAAAAGTGTGCTGAGTTCAATTGAGAGTTTTTTTATGATTGGTATAGCAGCAGGATTTGTTGCTTTTCCCTTTTTTTACAGCGATACTAATCCTGACGCCTGGTTGAGAATATATCTGGTATTAGCAGGGTTGGTTGCCATTTCATTTTTAATATTACTCTTTTCCGACTTTAATATAAAATATGAAGTACCCGGCACCAGCATTAAAAATGATTTTATAAAAATGATTGGTTTACTAAAACGGCCATTGGTACTGGTATTTGCGATTGCAGCATTTATGTATGTAATGACAGAGCAGGGAATAATGAGTTGGTTACCGGTTTTTAATGAGAAAGTAATACACCTGCCAGTTAAAACAAGTATTTATATGGCTGTCATCCTGATGCTTTCCATAGCATTGGGCCGGTATATCTCATCTATACTGGTAAAAAAAATATCGTGGATTTATATATTAGCTACTTGCCTGATTGGTGCAGCATTGATGGTATTGTTTGTATTGCCTCAAACAAAAAATCTGGCTCCGAAAGAAATAAAATCCCTGGGTGATGTTCCGGTTATCGCTTATGTTTTCCCTTTAATTGGTTTTTTTCTTGCGCCCATCTACCCTTTGATAAATTCGTTTGTACTCAGCTCTACCGAAAAAATATTTCATAGCCCTATGGCAGGCCTCCTTACTTTCTTCTCGGCTATTGGTGGTACCCTTGGTTCCAGGCTGGTAGGCTATTTGTTTAAAAACATAGGGGGACAAAAAGCCTTCTACTTTGCATTAATACCCATGAGTATTCTGCTGGTTTGTTTATTTTTCTTTTCTAAATTTCAAAAAAAATCAGCGTAGGTCAATTATTCTTGCCTATAGCTCCATTAAATTATTACAAGAATGACAGCAATGGAAATATTTAATACCACTCCACTATTTGAAGATGTACAGATGAACCATATTCTGCCCGATGGAAAAACCTTTGTTGATTGCATACCGAAATACCCTGTAAAAGAAATAAATAAACAATACCTGGAACAAAAAGATATACAGGGTTTTGATTTGAAAAATTTTGTACTGACTCATTTCGAATTACCTGTTGCCAATACAACCGGGTATAGCAGCGATACCAGTAAACCGGTAACAGATAATATTGAATTGTTATGGACGGTGCTTACCCGACAACCTGATGATACTGCTGGTTCTCTCATACCTCTTCCGCATTCTTATATTGTTCCCGGTGGCCGGTTTGGAGAAGTTTATTACTGGGACAGTTACTTTACCATGCTTGGATTAAAAGTTTCCGGTAAAAATGAAATGCTGGAAAATATGGTTAATAATTTTTCTTACCTTATTGATAAAATTGGATACATCACCAATGGCAACCGTACTTATTATATTGGCCGCTCACAACCACCTTTTTATTCATTAATGGTGAAATTACTTGCTTCAATAAAAGGAGAAGATGTTTTACCAACCTATTTACGGCAATTAGAAAAAGAATACCAGTTCTGGATGAAGGGAGCAGATGAATTAAATCAAACAAAAGCAGCTGCACATCGGACAGTAAGAATGCCTGATGGATCGATACTAAACCGCTATTGGGATGAGAATAATACACCCAGACCTGAATCATACAGAGAAGATATTGAACTGATGTATCAATCAGGACAAGAAGCAAAAAGTATATACCGTCATTTGAGGGCCGGAGCAGAATCCGGTTGGGATTTTAGCAGCCGCTGGTTCAAAGATGAAAAATCGTTCAGCACTATTCATACCACCGAAATTATCCCGGTAGATTTGAATTGTTTGCTACTGCACCTTGAACAAACTATTGCAGAAGCCTATCAGTTGGCTGGTAATAATGAAGCAACTAAAAAGTATAATATCTTAGCTGAAAAAAGAAAATCGGCTATTCAGCAATATTGCTGGAATCAAGAACATGGTTTCTATTTTGATTATGATTTTATTGAGGGAAAACAAAAACAAACATTGTCATTAGCAGCCTCCTTTCCATTATTCTTTAAAATTGCTGATGACAAACAAGCTAAACTGGTAGCCAATATGATAAAAGAAAAATTTATCATGCCCGGCGGAGCCGTTACAACACTAACCACAACCGGTCAGCAATGGGATGCGCCAAATGGATGGGCACCCCTGCAATGGATAACAGTAGTTGGTTTAGAAAATTATCATCATAATGAATTAGCTACTGATATCGCAGCTAAATGGATAAAATTGAATACTGATGTATTTCATCGAACCGGCAAGTTGATGGAAAAATATAACGTTGTTGATACAAACTTAGAAGCTGGCGGCGGCGAATATCCTGGTCAGGATGGCTTTGGATGGACGAATGGTGTGCTGCTGGCATTAATAAAGAAATATGGATAGTTACAAATTCTTTACACTTCGGATAAGCTCAGCAGAATTACAGAATGACCTAAAGTGCTCAGGGAACCGAAGCCAGACACATAAAATTTACTGTACTTCAAATAACAAAAACTGATACGGTTCTATTACCAGGTAATCATAATCACTTCCAACAGTGTATTCTTTTTCCTGCCAATGATCATATAATATGTAAGGAGCCAGACCGTGTTCCTTGAAAGCAAACCAGGTAAGATAAGCTGCAGTGGCACTGAAGTTAAACAGGCAATATAATTTTTGCCCTTCAAAAGTCCGTAAATAACCAGCCACATGAATATTGTGCGGAGTAAGCCAGGTAAGATTTTTAAAATCCCCCACCGCCTTTAACTTATTTCTAATACCAATAAGCTTTTGGGTGGAAGAAAAAACCCGGTGTTCAATTGTACCTTCTGCATCTTTATTCTTATTTTTCTCCCAATCAATTACAGGGCGGTGCATCCACCGGTTATCGTAGCTCTTACCTGCATCGTTCAGATAAGAGTAATCATTGGTATATCCTGCTTCGTCCCCATAAAATAACATTGGAATGCCACCAATAAAAAAACTATGTGCCTGCATCAGCAGTATTTTCCTGATGGAATAATCAATAGCTTTTTCATCATCTGCCGTTATCGCTTTTTCCAAACCGCAAAGTGAAGCCAATGAGCCGCTGATACGGGCATCGTTTGTTTTGGGATTTACAGAAAACAAAGCCCCTTTTGCCGGTGTGCCGGGGTAGTTATCAGAATAATAATCTTTTAAAAACCGGCGATGCTCAAAAGAATTATAGCCGGCATGTTGAATCATATAATCATCATACCCCAAACCAATGTCATCATGACAACGTGTATATGTAATCCAAGAAGTGCCATAAGGCTTTTGTAAAATTTCATGTTGCGCAGCCAGCATCACTCTTGTATCACCGGTAGCCAATGCATCCCACTGCAATGACATGTGGGTAGCGTTATAAGCAAAGTCACATTCCTTAGCTGTATATAATCCTGTTCCAAAATATTTCATAATTTCTTTCGGCGCTACAATTGCTTCGCCCAGCAATGCCATACCCGGTGCTGCCACCTGGACACACTGTTTTATTAATCGTAATAAAGTATGTGCCTGCGGTAAATTCTGACAGGTAGTTCCCAATTGTTTCCAAATGAATGCAGGCGCATCAATCCGTAATACATCTACTCCAAGATTTGCATAAAAGAAAATTGTATCAAGCATTTCTGAAAAGACAGCAGGATTACGAAAATTCAAATCCCACTGATATGTATGAAAAACCGTCATTACCCATTTTTGTATTTCGGGTATGTAAGTAAAATTTCCAGGTGCTGTTTCCGGAAATACCTCCGGCATACTTTTATCGTATTGATCGGGCAATACACGGTTATCGAACATGTAGAAATAATCCTGGTATTTTTTATCTCCTAGTTTTGCTTTTAAAGCCCACTCATGCCGGTGCGATGTATGGTTAAGCACAATATCCACCATCAGGTACATTTCTTCCTGCTGCATTTTTTGTTGCAAGTGCTCCAAATCATTGAACGTACCAAAACGCTTAGCCACTTTCCTGAAATCAGACACTGCATAGCCACCGTCGCTTTCTCCTTCCGGACTTTCAAACACCGGCATCAGGTGTAAAAAATTTATGCCCAATTTTTTGAAATAATCCAATTTGGTTTCCATGTTTTGTATGGTTCCGCAGAAACGATCCACATACAAACTCATCCCGGTTATCTCATTACTCAAAAACCAGATTCCTTTCCCTTCCTTTTCTTCATCTCTTAGTTTTATTTGTTCTGGCCTGTTAAAATATGACCGGGCAATAAGCCGCAATAGTTCATCAAAATAAATAGTACTATCGGGATACTGACCATAAATTTCATTGAACAATGCATGGATAGCCGTGGCATTAGCAATGAAACGGGTAAAAAATAAATTATCCTTTCCTGCAACATCTATTTTTTCCTGCTGCAATACACTATTTATCTGTTGATGTAACTGAGGATTATACACGACTATTCGATTCTGGGTTATTTAAAAATATCGTTACTGAGATGTTTGAATGCTTCCATTGCACCCAGGTATTCGCAGGTACGGGCACCTGCTTTATTTCCATAATGAATTATCTTTCCCCATTCAACATCTGACAATGCTTTTATTTCTTCAAAATTCTTTGTACTTAATTGAAATAATACAGCCCCCACAAACGCATCTCCTGCACCGGTGGTGTCAACCGGTTTTACCAGAATACTTTCTATAATAATTGTTTTCCCATTCATACCCAGCATGGTTCCATCTTTACCCAATGTGATAGCAAAGGTGGCTGTTGTTTTTTCTAATAATAAAGCAGCCGCATCATCTAATGTGGTAGCCCCTGTTATCAGCATCGCCTCTTCATCACTTACTTTAAAGAAATGGCAACAGTTCAAAAAATTCCACGACTGATCAATAAACGTTTGTACATCATTCCTAAATAAAAGATGACGATAGTTAGGGTCAAAACTGATGACGATATTTTTTTGCAAAGCTTTTTGTAATAAAGTCTGATAAGCTGCTTGTAAAGGGCCGGGCAAAAAAGCTGTAGCAGAACCAAAGTGAATGATAGAAAATTCATCGAGATCTATATCCTCTACTTCCTGCCGGGTCAATTGTCCGTCTGCACCACGGTTAAAATAAAAATCCCGTTCGCCGTTTTCCATGAGCGATACAAATGCGAAAGTTGTAAAACTGTTTTCGTCCTGCAGCATCCATTTGGTTGAAACTCCAAACGATTGCATTACATCAATTAAATGTTTCCCGAATGGATCAACACCTACTTTGGCTGCCAGTTCAACTTGTCCACCCAATGCAGCAATAGCAGCAGCCACATTGGTTGGTGCACCGCCGGGCTTTTTTAAAAAATTATCACCATCTGATAATGATTTGCCTTTGTCAGTACAAATCATATCAATCAACGCCTCACCAATGCAGAGAATTTTTTTCATTTAATAATTATTAATCCCGGCAACCTTTAATGCCCTCCCCCGGATGGCAATACAAGATCACCAGTTATTTTTTCTGATTTTATTAAAAGTGTGCAAAGTGCCGCAATAAGTAATAACACTCCGGCAAAAAGGATTGCATTACCCGGATCGTTATGTAAAAAATTTTTCAGAATAAATCCAAAAGTGATTGTTTGTATAAACATAGGTATCACGATCATCATATTTATTATACCCATATAAACCCCATACCTTTCTTTAGGTATTTCTTTCACCACCATCAGGTAAGGAATGCCCATCATACTGGCCCAGCCAACCCCAAACCCTGATATGGCTACAAAAAGAAAAACTTTATTATCTATGAAGGGAAAGAAAATAAACCCGATTCCAGCTAATAAGACACAAACAAAATGTACCCATTTGGGGCTGAATTTTTTGGCAAATCCTACCAAAGCAAATGCAACAATAAAAGTAATAATGTTATACCAGGCATTCACTAACCCGGCCAATCCTACAGCTTTTTCATAGAGTTCTTTATTTTCAGCAGTAGCATTATAGACTGACAACGCTATACTTTTTGAACTGTTTTGCCAATAGCAAAACAATGCATACCATTGAAACAAATAGACCAGGGCCAGTTGCCACATTATCCGTGGCATTTCAGTTATTGCTTCAATAATTTCTATATTCTGTGCAAATAGTGATTTTATTATCCGGTTTTTATCTAACGTATTCATTACTTTCCTGATCGTTCCTCTTGCAAATATTTCAGGGATAATCAGTAGTATAATAGCAGCATACGCTATAACAGAAGTAATGATGGAAAGGAAGAATTGTATAACAAGAGGAGGCATCCCTTTATTTTTCCGTTTTATTTCCTCCAATTCATTCGGAGTGGGTGGGATTTCAGGTGTTGTTTTCATGCTCCATAGAACAGATACCACCGAGCAAACAGCACCAACAAAAAAGGAAGCAAACACCCAATTGGGAATTTTACCGGTATAACCTATAATAATAAGAGGAAAAACAAATAAAGAAACATTAGCAAGGGTTTGACCGAAACCAGTGAAAAAACTCTGTGCCTGAAAGCCCGTGGGTTGCTGACTTTGGTCTAATTTATCGGCCACAAATGCCCGGTAAGGTTCCATAGCGGTATTATTACCTGCGTCCAGTATCCAAAGGAGACCGGCAGCCATCCAAAGTGAAGAACTGAATGGAAAGAGAAATAATGCTACACTGCAAAGTATGGCACCGATAAGAAAATAAGGCTTCCTTCTTCCAAATTTTGGGTGCCAGGTTTTATCGCTTAAAGCCCCTATAATCGGCTGAATAATTAAACCGGTAAGCGGGCCGGCTAAATTTAACCAGGGAATTTCATCAGGCTTGGCACCAAGAAAATCATAAATAGGATTAACAGCACTTTGTTGCAAGCCAAAACTATACTGAATGCCAAAAAATCCAACATTCATATTAATAATTTGCCAGAAGCTGAGCCGGGGTTTTTGTATACCCATATGTTTTAAATTAATTCAACCTAAAATAACAAACTATGTCTGGGTTTTAAAATAACTGATTGTATATCAATAATCTGCAAACGTTTGCTGTGGGCAAAATACCTAACTTGCATTTACAAAATGGTTCTTTATTTATATCTTCATCTTTAATTTATAAATGACTTTTTTTACATCACTGACTAATAATGAAAAAAATTTATTTGCTACTTGCAACAGTTCTTTCCGTATTGCTTATCTGGGGTTTATTTTTTTATCCTGTACGAGTAACTAAAAAGATTATAGTGCCATATTCCATGTATAAGTCTGGTGAACAGTTAAATAATGCTGTAAATGCTGTAAAATGGTATATCCCTTTTTCTGTTAATGAAACTTCTGGTGTTAGCGTAGATAAAAAAAATCATGTAATTACCTGGGGTGATCACAGCGCAAAAATATCAGATATCACACCCTTTAGTTCCTTAATAAAAGCTAAGTATAAGGGGAAGCAACAATTTTTTTCGTTTACTGCGCTTATTGATTCCACAGATGGGGAATCTTCAGAAATTACACTTTCTTATACCTGTTCTTTATTCAGAAAATGGTTCATAAAAAGCAATCTTGAAAAAAATGCTCAAAAAAGTCTGGAAAACTTAAAAGATTATATGACCGATACCCGGAGATTTTATGGATTTGAGATACAAAAGACTACTGTTGTAGATACAGCCTTCCTGTTCACCAAAGAAGTTTGTACAGTTAATGAAAGAAAAGCAGTTACAAAAAAATTATTTGAAAAACTGATTGCTTATGCAAATGCAAAAAATGCCGGTTATAACGGTACACGGCTTTATTATACCATAAAAGAAGGAAATGAATTAACCATTTTTGCCAGTATTGGTGTAGCTAGCTTAGAGGAAACACCCGAATCTGGTGAAATTGAATATAAAGAAATGCCATTCGGAAAAAATTTGTTAGTCACCACTTACCAGGGTCCCTTTATGCAGGCTGAAAAAGCATATCAAGCCCTAGAAGTATTCAAAAAGGACCATAATTTAACTCAAATGGCAATTCCATTTCAAAAGTTTATGAGCGACGGATATGATTTTGATGATAACCAGGTAGTACAATTGAAGGTCTGCTATCCTATTTTCTGATTCTCGTTTTTACTTCTTTCTAATAAGCAGTAAACTGTCATTATTCTTTGCTATTATAAAAGACTGTTGAATACCGGGTAAGCTGATTTTCTTAATTTTTCTTGCTTCACCTTTTACTATCAACCCATTTATGGGTCTATTATCAAATTCTCCATTTCCCTTATTAATAAGTACAGTTCCGTAATCAGCATCATAACGACCCATTTGAATATTGTTGGGATAAAAATTTCCAGCCAGCAAAATATCAGGTAGGCTGTCATTATTGGCATATATAATTACAGCATCCTTGTATGAAGTTAGCTGTGCCTGCCACGGAAGTGCCTTTACTGTAAATGAAAGATTCCCATTATTAATGAATAATGCATTGGAAAAATAATTGGCTGTATGTTTCTCCGCTTTTATAAGTTTATCTGCACCGAAAATGTCTTTTACGGATGCTTGTGCAAAATCCTCCGCCAATAAATATTTTTTCTTTAATGAGGGTATCTGTTTTTCCAATTCGGCTTTATTGGCGAACGGCAGTTCGATTCCATCAATATAATAGGTGATAATCTGTTCTTTTTTACCATTATTGTCGGCATCGAAATAGTAAAACTGAACCGGCTCTTTTACAGTGGCTGTCAGGCGGCTGTTCAAACCCTGGTTGCCTGCAATAAAATCTATATCGCCATCATTATCCACATCAAACGGCTGAATAAAATTCCACCAGCCCTTGTCATCAGAAAGGTATTTTTTTGAGTACTTACCTTTTGTGTTTACAAATGCACAAATACCATCCCATTCCAGCGCAAGCACCAGGTCCTTAACCCCGTCATTATCTAAATCCGTAAGTGCAGCACCTTTTACAAAACCAGGCGATTCCAGATCAGGACTGTATGATGCGGTGACATCTTTAAAAATTCCATAACCATCATTTTGCAGAATATATGACCGGGGGATTTTTCCGTACTCAAATGGCACTGCTCTACCTCCTACAAAAAGGTCAATTTTACCATCACCATTAAAATCATTTGCAATAATGCAGGATGCAGTCATGAACATTTCATTAAAAGCCCCTTCTTTTTTTGTAAGATTGCCTTTCCCATCATTCAGGTATAGACGGGGCAATAAATAATTACTATTGCCATAAAATTCATTCCCTCCGCTGGCAACAGCTAAATCTAAAAAGCCATCATTATTAAAATCAGCCCAGCATGCACCCACATCTTCATATGTGCTGTCACTATCTAATGCCGGTTGGGTTGTTTTAATAAATTTTCCGTTCGTCTGCTGAATAAGTACAGCACCCTTTTCCCACTTTACCGAACCAACAAACACATCGTCCAGTTTGTCACCATTTATATCCGCAACAGCCAGTGCTGGCCCTTCCTGGGAAACCATGAATGGCATAAGTGGTTCTCTGTCAAATTCCACAAATAAATTTTCTTTGTGTAAGAATGAGAGTCCATATTGTTTTGTTATATCCTCAAAGGAGAAGTCAGTAGTTTTCTGCTTGTTTACCAGCCATTGATAATTAAATTTCAAAAGCCCGTTTTTGTAGACAAAATTTAACTGCAAAGAATCTTTGTTGAAATTAATCCGCTGATAACTATTGTCGGGCCACACTAACAATGCAGAATCATATTTGACAGGCAGCGCTATTTGTAAAGGCACTTCCATGCCGGATTGAAATCCCTTCACCGGAAATTTCTCATACGATGTTATTGAATTGTCTGAAAAAATAAAAACTTTAGCCCCGACAGCCTGGCTGTTTCCTTTACCACCTCTTAACTTTAACTGTACAGAAGGTTTTTCCTTTTTATCATTGGTGGTATTTTTATAAAGTACTGCCGGTTCATCAATATTATTTACTATTATATCCAAGTCTCCGTCATTATCCATATCAGCATATACAGCACCGTTTGAATAGGTGTTCTTATTATTAACTACCAAATTGGCTGCATCTTCGAAAGAAGCATTTCCTTTATTCCGGAAAAAACGGTTAGGCAGTTTTATCTGGGGAAACTTATCTATCAAGGCCATGTCTTTTTCACCCATATCGCCTGATCTTATTTTTGCCTGTATCTCATCGTTAGAAACATAATTTACATAATCGATATCATTTAAACGTTTGGGAATGCCATTTGAGACAAATAAATCTTTAAACCCATCATTATCAAAATCCATCCATAGTGTTGACCATGACCAGTCAGTTGCAGACACTCCGGCATATAACCCAATTTCGCTGAATAAACCGTTACCCCGGTTCAGTTGCAGGGTATTTCTTGCATACTGGTGATTATACCCATTCTTTATTTTAATCTGAAATGTATTGTATTCATCTTCTCCCAGCGACCTTTTCAGAATATACGGGTCAGAAGGCAGCATATCCGCCGCAATGATTTCCGGCCATGCATCATTATTGATATCTGCAACATCAACACCCATCGAGAATTGGCTGGTGTGCATGATACTGTTGGTGAGTTGATCTGTAAAACCACCTTTTTTATTATTGATATACAGGTAATCGTTTTCATGAAAATCATTCCCGATATAAATATCCGGGTAGCCATCCAGGTAAATATCGGATACTGCTATTCCCAATCCATAACCTATCACACTCTGGTTTATACCCGACTGCGTTGAAACATCCGTAAACCGGTTACCGTCATTTCTGAATAATATGTCTTTTGATAAGGAATCAGATGTGCCGGCATAACTGCTTCTTGGCGCAAACGTACTGTTGTATCGCAATGAATGGTTGAGTAAAAAAATATCAAGGTCTCCATCCAGGTCAAAATCCAAAAAAGCTGCCTGTGTACTGAAACCTGAAAAATCAAGCCCGTATGCACCTGCTTCATCAGTATAAAACGGAACCCCATTCTTATCAGTTCCTTTACAAATAAGCAATTGATTTTTGCTCTGCAATGATTCATAATTACCCACCCGGCAAACATAGATATCAAGCATACCGTCATCATTTACATCTGCAACGCTGATGCCGGTAGACCAGGCGCCATCATCCGGAATTTGGGCTGCGGTAGTTACATCTTCAAATTTCAGGTTGCCTTTATTGAGGTATAACTTATTTTGTCCCTGGTTCGAAGCAAAGAATAAATCAACCAATCCATCATTGTTAAAATCGCCTGCCCCAACCCCAGCCCCATTATAGAAATACATATACTTCAGCATATTAAAATCAGGGCGGGCCTTAAGATTATTACTGAAGTTCAAACCGGTTTTATCACTTTCTAATGTTTCAAATAATGGAGCAGGATTTTTCTTTTCCGGTTTGCAGCCAGAATAAACCATTGCTGTATATAAAAACAAAAGGCCAATGTGTTGAAACTTCATCTGCTTTGGTTAGTTTTTTCGTCTGAATAAAACCGGATAATTATCATTTTGCAACACCAGCAAGCTGCTTCCGTTTGGAGATGGTATTAAAAAAATATCTTTAACCTCACCCCTGGTTTCAAAACCTGTTATGGAAGGTTCAACCCATTCCCATAACATTTTCCCCTTTTCATTTCCTTTATTTATAAGTATATGCCCATAGCTTGCATCCAGTCTTGCAAACTGAGGCTGAAAATTAAAATTATTACCCCCCATAATCAGGTCAGGTTTCCCATCCTTATTAATATCAGTACACAGAATTGCATTTATACATGATAATTGAGTATAAACAGGAAGAACCTGAACTTCGAATTTTCCTTTTCCATTATTTATCGCAACACAGGAAGAAGCATAATTAAATTCCGGTACCCGGGCATTTTTAATGGCCTCCCGGCTAAATAAATCCTGAATTGATTTTTTAGCATATTCTTCAAACTTCAGGTTCTTTTTTTTCAGTGATGGCAGTTGCTCCGTAAGCTCCCTTTTTAAAAAAACCGGCATATCTTTTTTATTCACGGTTTTAGTTACTATTTTATCCAGAGTGCCATTTTCATCAAAATCACTGACCCACAATTTAATGGGATGGTCTTTCCCGGGTTTGAGGTAGAAGTTTTCACCCGTATTTCCAAATACACAATCCACATCTCCGTCTCCATCTATATCAGTCGCAGATACAGACTGCCACCATCCTTTGTAATCGCCGAGTCCTGTATTGATTTCAGCAAGCTGGTTATTTTTTACAGAATATATTTTAGGAAACATCCATTCGCCTGTAACTATGACTTCATTTTTTTTATCGCCATCAATATCAGCAGTTGCAGCATCCGTCAGCATTCCGGATGCTACTGTAAAGCCGGTAGTAAATTTTCCTTTACCATTATTTATATATAAAAAGCTTTCAGGAATGGTGCCATAATTTTGTGGCACACTTCTGCTGGCTACAAAGAGATCCATATCGCCATCTGCATCTGCATCTATAACTACCGCAGCTGCACAGTTGTAGTTGTATTTTGGAAATGAATTGGGAGATATAGAAAAATTTCCTTTGCCATCATTCAGATATAATCTATGCTGAAGCAAGTTGCTGCCCGGCTCCTGCATATTTCCCCCGGCACCGATAAAAAGATCTTTATCCTTATCATTATCTGCATCAAAAAACAAAACTGCCACATCTTCAAAAGCCTTATCTGATTCAAAAGCGGGTTGTACTTTCTTTACAAACCCATTTACTGTCTGCAGAAATAATGATCCCGCCTGATCAGTTGCGCCACCTATGTAGATATCAGGTAATCCATCTCCATTTACATCGGAAGTATCAGCATGCGGGCCTTCCCTTGAAAGCATACCGGGGATATTTCTTTCTGTATAAAAATCAATATAATCATCTTCAGTATGTTTCTCAAAAGAGGATTTTACTTCTTCAAACCATTTCATACCGGATGATTTTGAATAAGGAGTTACAGGCCGGGCTGTTGCAATATCTATTTTGAGCAACTGGTTAACTGCAGGTTTGTACATCTTTGTTTCACTGAAGTCAGGCCATGAAATAATTAAAGAATCAATTTGCCCTTTACCTAAACCAATAACCTGCCTGTAATCCACAGACGACTGAAAACCACGGGAGGGTATCAGTTCCCTGTTGATGATTTGGTTTCCCTGGTAAATTTTTATCTTGCTGCCGACAGCAAACTTGTTTTTTTTTGCCCCCTGCAACTGAACAGCTATGTAATTATTCCCGTTGATTTCCCGGCTTTCATTTTTATAAACAAATGCGGGAGAGTTGACATTATTTACAACCAGATCCAAATCGCCATCATTATCCAGGTCGCCATAAGATGAACCATTGGAAAATGATGGCTGTCCCAGACCAGTAGCTGCTCCCTCTTCAGCAAAAAGTAAACCGCCTTGATTACGATAAAACTTATTAGGAATAGGTTTTGACGGCATCTTCTTTACAATCTCATCAAATTTTTCTTTTTCACCGGTCATTACCATTTTCTGAATCACTTCATTGGCAAAAAAATCAATAAAATCCTGGTTAGTTACATCATTGTAAATGCCATTGCAGACATAAATATCAGAAAGCCCGTCATTATCTGCATCAAAAATCAATCCTCCCCAGCTCCAGTCAGAGGCTGCTACGCCGCTGTAGAAAGCAGTTTCCATAAACTTTCCATTTTTGTTATTGACCTGAAGTGTGTTTTGGGTATACTGATTATAAAATCCCGATTTCTGTTTGATGCGATATACATCAATGTTATCAAATGAAGTG
>JANMFO010000109.1:0-2437 GCA_031374245.1 Chitinophagaceae bacterium
TACTTCATCAGGCCGCTGGTCAAGCAGCGATTTAATATTGGCCTTTGCCCTTTTTACAGCCAGTGTCTGAAATACTTCCCCAACAGCGTAGAATATCATTACCGCCACACCTTCAGGATATTCGCCGATGGCAAATGCACCAATAGTGGCAATACTCATCAATAAAAATTCTGAAAATATTTCTCCTTTACCAATACTTTCAACTGCTTCCTTCATTACAGGAAATCCAACAGGCAAATAAGCTACGGCATACCAAACAATCCTTACCCAACCTGTGAACCATGTTTGCGGAAACCAATTATCAAATGCAATGGCAGCAAGTAATAATGCCAAACTAATGATTGCTGGCAGGAACATTTGCAAGGTAGTCAGGCTGCTACCTGAATGATCATGCCCGTCTTCTTCTTCATGGTCGTGGGTGTGTCCGTCATGTTCAGAATGTCCTTCTTTTAATAATGCAGATGCGCCTGCATTGGTGTAAATTTTTTCTTCTAATGAACAACAGGTCATTTTTCCCCGGGCATCATAAGTATGTTTATGATTAGGGTCTTTATTTATCATTAGCCTTAATTTTAGTTTTCTTAATGTTCATGCCCCTCTGTATTCGTCATCTTCGCCGATACAAAGAATGCTCCTTTTACCACAATCTTTGCATCGTTCGATATCTCCTTCAGCAAGGTAATTTCAGTATAGCCTACATCCGTTTTTCCTTTTGCTACAGGTATGCGTTCAAACGTTTTTCCCTCTTCTTCCTTCTTTTCACCTTCTTTATGCTCATGAGGGTCTTTTGAATTTAGTTTTATACTGTCTTTACCTTCGCTTTTGTGTTCGTCTTCAGCATGGCCATCTGTAAGCATAAAAATATAATCCTGACCATCTACGGTTACAATTGCATCATTCGGCACTGCCGGTACCGTTGTCTGCTCCAAACTGATGACAGCAGTAATATTCATTCCATCAATAAGGCCTGTTTTATCACCCTGCACTTTAGCATGAACGGTTACTGCTTTACTCTCCCCTTCAAACGAAGATCCTAATGAATAAATCTGTGCATCATATTCCTTACCGGCATTATTGGTAACTGTGAAATGAATGGTTTGATTGTTTTTCAGTTTAGGCAAATCTTTTTCGTACACAAATAAGTCCAGGTGCAACTGGCTGTTGTCCACTATTTCAGCCACTACTGTAGTTACATCCACATAGCTTCCCATTTTTACCATTACATTACTTACTACCCCGCTGATAGGACTTGTTACTGCCAATACAGAAACTAATTTTCCATTGGAAAGCCTGTCAGGATTAATGCCCATTAACTGTATCTGTTGAGCATAGGTTGATTTTGCTGTGCGTAATGTCCGTAACTCTGTTTCTGCTGACTGTAAATTTTTCAATGCCCCGGCATTGCCCGCATTTAGTTCTTTCTGTCTTTTTACTTCCAGCTCAGCCAATGAAATTTTTGCATTTATATTCAGGTATTCGCTTTGTGCCTGTATAAATTCAGGATTTGAAATAGTGGCAATCGTTTGCCCTTTTCTTACCAGGTTTCCGGGCTGAACCAATAAGGATTTTATTACACCGCTATAAATTGAATTTACAGCGGCCTGGTTTTGATTAGGAACTTTCAGCACACCGTTTGCTTTTACTGACGCAGTTAATTGCTTTTGTTCAATAGTGCCTAATTCAATACCTATACTTTTTATCTGTTCTTCTGTAAGTGTGGCGGTATTCGGATTTTCATGTTCATCCGTATGGCCTTCTTCTGTTTTAGCAACCCCGGTAGTATCAGCCTCAGCATTACTGCTTTTACTTCCGCAGGAAATAACGGAAACAAGGCTAAAAAAAATCGTTAGTATAATTAAAAGCTTCTTCATCTTTTTATAATTTATTGATTGATGTAATAATTGTATTGAATCACAGATTGATTATAAATATTCAGGTTCTCTAAATAATTTTTTTGAATTTCAATAGCCTGTGTAAGAAACTGTGACAGTTCTGCGAAACTTATTTCCCCTGCCCTGTAAGCTAATGATGATGCTTTAATGATTTCACTGGCCTGCTTCAATCCCGTTGTTTCATAAAAAGCAAGCATACTCCTGTTTCTTTCTACTTCCTGCTGTCTTTGCTGTAGTTGTGTACTTAGCACCTGTCTGCTATAATCAAATTGTTTTTGCTGCACTAACATTTCTGCCTGCGCTACTTTCACTTTATTACGGTAAGCATTGGCGCCAAACAATGGAAAAGCTGCTGATACAGAAAAACCAGTGAACGGGTCTTTAGCACCCCATAATCGTTGAGAAAAGAATCGTCCTGAAAACTCCGGCTTGTTTTCATTTTTTATTACCCCAATTCCTGCATTAGCAATATTGATGTTTTGCGATTGCAAAGCCAGCACCGGGTGAAGACTGTCATTAGCTGTACCTGAGATTGCAAGTTTTTC
>JANMFO010000294.1:0-9227 GCA_031374245.1 Chitinophagaceae bacterium
TTAGTATGCTGATAATTTGTACAACGGCAATTCCCATTAAAAAAAGCATGGGGTTTAGTGTTTCATAGTTATCAATAATAAATGCCAGTATTGTAATTGCCAGCAGTCCGATTTGAGCAAAGAAGTCTATTGATTTAAAAGTTTTCATATCACAGGTTATTTAAAAATCTTCATTAACGAACCAATAAACCAACTTTCCTCAGCCTTAATCATAGTATCCAGTGTTTTGTCAGCCTGTCTGCCAAGTTTCTTTATACCGCTTATTGTATCAACAAATGTTTTTACATTCTTATCTCTTTTATCACCTTCCACTTCTTCCAGTTTGTCCAGCAGTTGCAGCATTGGCTCCAGTTCTCTTTTCTTCCGCTCTTTTACAATTTGCTTTACCACCTTCCATATATCTTTTTCAGCAGTAAAATATTCCTTACGTTCACCGGTTAATAATACCCTGTCTACCAATCCCCAGTTAATCAACTCACGGATGTTCATGTTGGTGTTGCCACGGCTGATGTTCAACTCTTCCATGATATCATCCTGTGTTAGCGGATCAGGGCTTATTAAAAGCAGGGCATGTATTTGTGCCATAGTACGGTTGATACCCCAATTGGTACCAAAGGCACCCCAGCTGCTGATGAATTGTTGTTTGGCTTCTGTAAGTTTCATACCTCAAAATTACATGAGGGTTTTATATTTTCAATAATTATTGAAAATATATTCCCAACTTTTTGATTCAGGCCGGAGGCACTAAATCAGTAACTTGCTGATATGAAAAGGAGTGTACTTCTGGTATTGATAATTGCTATATCATTTTTTTGCCAGGCGCAATTCAAGCCTTTTCGCTTTGCTTTTATTTCTGACACACATATTGGCTCACCAAATGGTGCAGCGGAGGAAGATTTACGCAGAACGGTTAGAGATATTAATGCAATGAAGGATATAGTTTTTGTAGTACTTACTGGTGATATAACCGAATTGGGAACCAATGATGAATTGAAACTGGCAAAGCAAATACTGGATAGCCTAAATGTTCCCTGGTATATTATCCCCGGCAATCATGACACCGGCTGGAGTGAAAGTGGTGGCGTTATGTTTACTACCATCTTCGGGTATGATAAATTCAGTTTTGAATATAATGGTATTCGTTTTCTTGGCTGTGCTTCGGGACCTTATGTTCGGATGAGTGACGGGCATGTACCCAGGGATGCAGTTAACTGGCTGGATATGGAATTAAAAAAAGTTAAACCGGAACAACCAGTCATTTTTCTGAATCATTATCCTATGGATAATGGATTGGATAATTGGTATGAAGTAACAGACCGCCTTCGCAAGTATAATACATGGGCTGTTTTATGCGGTCATGGTCATGCTAACAAAGCAATGAATTTTGAAGATATTACCGGGGTGATGGGTCGTTCTAACTTACGGGCCAAAGCAACAGTTGGCGGATATAATTTAGTAGATGTCAGAGCAGATTCAATTCTTTTTACTGAAAGAAGACCAGGTATTGAAACATTAAAAACATGGACGGCTGTAAAAATTGAAACACATCAATATGACCCACAAAAGAAATTTGTACGACCCGATTATAGTATTAACTCCACATACAGGCAGGTAAAAGAGAAATGGGCTTTCTCTTCTGAGGCGAATATTATTTCAACACCAGCTATTGTAGAGGATAAAATTTTTGTTGGTAATCAGAATGGTGTGATGAGTTGTTTTAATGCAGAGAGCGGAAAAGTTGTATGGATATTTAAAACTGACGGCTCAATTTTTTCCTCACCTGTAGTTTCAAAACAAAGCCTTGTTTTTGGTTCAGGCGATGGCAGAATATATTGCCTTGAAACAAGAAAGGGAAAATTAATATGGAAGAAACAAACGGATGCGGCTGTGCTGGGTTCACCCATTATTAATGGTGACACTGTTTTTATTGGTGGTAGTGATGGAAGTTTTATGGCAATTGATATAAATTTTGGAAACACCATCTGGAAGTTTTCCGGGATAGAAGGTCCCGTTGTCAGCACTCCATTATTATATAATGGAAAAATTATTTTCGGTGCATGGGATAGAAACTTATATGCTGTTAACAGTACAAATGGTACGCTGGTCTGGAAGTGGAATAATGGTTCTTCTGTACGAAATTACTCACCTGCTGCATGTATTCCCGTGGCTGCTAATGGTATTGTATATGTTGTTGCTCCAGATCGATACATTTCTGCAATCAGTGAAGCAGATGGCAAAACTCTGTGGAGAAATAATGATGCTACAGTCCGTGAGTCAATTGGTATATCTGCTGATGGTAAATGGGTGTATGGAAAAACAATGCAGGATACGGTAGTTGCTTATACAACAAGCTATGAGAAACAATCAGCTGCCTGGAAAATGCATGCAGGATTTGGATATGAGCATGTTCCCTCCATGCTGATAGAGAAAGACGGGTTGGTTTTCTTCGGAACAAAAAGTGGCGTTGTTTATTGTATTGACCCGGTTAATCAAAAAATTGTATGGGCGCATAAAATAGACAATTCTATGGTGAATACTGTGAGGGTAGTAAACAAGCAAACTGTTATAGCTACTACGATGGATGGCAGATTGGTGGTATTGGAAATACTAGCTGACTAAAATTCTGGCTGGTATTAATCTTCCTGAAAAATAGGGGATACTTTTTTTGTCCTCCTTTTTGCATCTTTTTGCTTTAGTAAACTGTTTACAAGTGAAAGAGAGGCAAGGATTAGGGATGCAAACCCGATTTTTATAAATAAGGAAATATGTTCACCATCGATAAGTTTTAAAAAAAGACCGAACAGAAAGGAACAAATGCTTGTTACGATAAAAAGTCCTGACCATGAGAATTTCATCATATCTTTTTCCTCAAAATCTTCCATAAGGTGCTTGTTTTATGTTGAAAGATAACGGTGGGAGTATGCTCTTATATATGATATATTGTTTTATTTTATCAATATAGGGCAATACCCTTACTGTTTTTAAGATGTAATGTATAGCACAACAAACTTGCCAGACAGGCTATTGGCAAAGAAAAAGCTACCTTGAAAGGTAGCTTTACTATTATTTGTATACCGTATTGTTACCTTATTATAATAACATCGTAATCGGGTTCTCCAGGTATTTTTTAAATGTTTGCAGGAAGCCGGCACCTAATGCACCATCTACACTACGGTGATCACAACTCAAGGTTACTTTCATAACATTGGTTACACCAAAGCCTTCACCTTTTCTTACTACTACCTCTTTTATTCTGCCCACGGCCATTATACAACTGTCCGGTGGATTAATAATAGCTGTAAACTCTTCAATATCCATCATACCCAGATTGGAAATAGTGAAAGTGTTTCCACTAAATTCATTTGGTTGTAGTTTTTTATTTTTTGCTTTGCCAGCCAGCTCTTTGCTTTCAGCGGCAATCTGCGGTAATGTTTTTTGGTCAGCAAAACGAACCACCGGAACAATCAATCCATCTTCAATCGCTACTGCAATACCGATATGAACATGGCTGTAACGGCGAATTTTATCTCCCATCCATGATGCGTTAACCGCAGGATGCTGACGTAATGCCAAACCCGCTGCTTTAACTGCCATATCATTGAAACTGATTTTTGCAGGGCTTACTTCATTTAATTGTACCCTTGCTGCCATCGCATTATCCATGTTTATTTCCATCGTAAGATAGAAATGTGGGGCACTGAATTTACTTTCTCCCAAACGCTTTGCAATTACATTGCGTATTTGTGAGTTTGGAATATCTGTGTATCCTTCCTGTCCGGCAGTGAACACCGGAACCGGTGCAGCAGTTGCAGCTTTCGAAGCAATAGCTAGTGGTTGTGCAGAAGGAGTATAGCTATCAATGTCTGCTTTTATAATTCTTCCGCCATCACCAGAGCCACTTACTGCTTTGATATCTATTCCTTTTTCAGCAGCTAATTTTTTTGCAAGCGGTGATGCTTTTACTCTTCCATTTTCCGTAGAAGAAGTTGTTACGGCCGCAGTCGTGGCAGTTACTGTTTGCTTAGTTTCAGCAACAGCTTGTGTTGGTTCAGAAGTTGAAGCTGCAACTGCACCACCGCCTTTCACAGCAGATACAATAGCATTAACATCTACTTTACCTTTTTCGCCGATGATGCAAAGCAATCCGTTCACCGGAATCTTCTCCCCTTTTTGGGCACCAATATGTAATAGTGTTCCGTTTTTATAACTCTCCAGTTCCATTGTGGCTTTGTCGGTTTCTATTTCAGCCAGTACTTCACCTTTTTTTACTGTGTCGCCAACATTTTTATGCCAGGAAGCAATCACACCAACTTCCATGGTATCGCTAAGTCGTGGCATTAACACCACTTCTTCCATTTTGGAAACATCTAATGACGGAGCAGTTTGTGCAGCAGCGGCTGGTGCAGGGCTTTCTTTTTTAGTAGCTTCCACTTTTGCAGGAGTACTGCTGCCTTTCAGCAAAGAAGAAATATCTTCTCCGGCTTTACCAACGATGGCGAGTAAATCATCCACCTGGATTTTTACACCTTTATCACCGCCTGTATGCAGAAGAACGCCGTCTTTATAACTTTCCAGTTCCATGGTTGCTTTGTCAGTCTCAATTTCTGCAAGCAGTTCACCCTTTTTTACCGTATCACCAACTTTTTTATGCCATGCAGCTATAACACCTTCGGTCATGGTGTCGCTGAGTCGGGGCATCAATATCACTTCGGCCATTGCCTGTTAATTTTCGCCGAAATTAAGGTAAAAAGATGAATGGTGAATAGTCAATAATGAGTAGGAAATCAATAATCCAGTTCCAGCCGGAGTCTGTCTTTGAGTTCCTTTACCATCGGATATTGCTCCACTATTTTTTGGAACTGCTCTTTTGAATTTAACTGGATTTCTATTAGAGGTCTGTCTTCTGCCTTTTCTTCAATGGTGACGTTGAACTGCAGCAGCCGGTTTTGAAGACGTTCCTGTAAAAAAGCAAAGAGTTTATTTCTGTCCTGTTCAATAAATTTTTGCTCAATATTATTGGCTGTTATTGCTTCAAAAGAATTCTCATCTTTTATCCGTAACACAGCCAGTTGAAAAGGTTGGGCAGCAGGGTTCTTTGCTTCTTTTAATTTGATGATATACTCCGCCCATGCTTTTTGTAATTCTTCCGGTTCTAATGGATGGTTGATACTGCCGCTGCCATTATTCCCATTTCCCTGGTATTGTTTACGGATTTTATCGAGGGCGGAAAGTTTAGTTGTTTCGGTTTTGAGTCCTGAGCTTGTCGAAGGAGAGATTTGAGATTCGTTATAGGCTGGCTTATCTTCTGCTACCGATATTTTTTCTAAAGCCGGAGTTTCAATTATCAATTTCGCCTCTTCAGTCTTTCGGGTATTAGCTGATGTCTGTTGTCTGTGCTCTGTGGGCTCTCTTACTTCAAATGGTGCAATCTGTCTGAACGCAATAGGCTTTGCAGCTTCAATCATTTTTTTTTTACTTACTATATTTCCTTCTGTTGTTAACTGGATGGCTTGCTGCAGGTAGCAAAGTTTGATGAGGGCCAGTTCAACATGCAGCCGTTTATTTCTTGCTGCTTTATAATTTATCTCTGCATCATTCAATATGTTTAATGCACTGATAAGAAGGGCAGGGGCAACTTGCTTTGCCGTGGATATATATTTGTCTTTAAAGCTTTCCACCACATCAAGCAGCACGGCTGCTTTTTCATCTTTGCATACCAACAGGTTGCGGATAAATTCTGCAAAACCATTCAACACCAGGTCACCTTCAAATCCTTTGCGGTTAATATCATCATACTGCAGCATTGCACCAGCTAAATCCTGTTGCTGCATACACTCCAGTAACCTGAAGTAGCAATCAGCATCAAGAATATTCAGATGTTCTAATGTAGTAGCATAATTTAATTCGCCATTGGTAAAACTTACAATCTTGTCCAGGATACTCAGCGCATCCCGCATACAGCCTTCACTTTTTTGTGCTATAACCTGTAAGGATGCTTTATCTGTTTTTATTTCTTCTTTTTCACAAATTTCTTCCAGGTGCTTAACCGTATCATTGGTGGTAATGCGTTTGAAATCGAATATCTGGCAACGGCTGAGTATGGTAGGAAGTATTTTATGTTTTTCTGTGGTAGCTAAAATAAATATGGCATAGGGCGGCGGCTCTTCCAGTGTTTTTAAGAAAGCATTGAAGGCTGAAGAACTTAACATGTGTACCTCATCTATCACATATACTTTGTATTTACCGGTTTGCGGTACAAAGCGAACTTGGGTAACCAATTCTCTTATATCATCCACTGAGTTGTTGGAAGCACCATCCAATTCAAAATAATTCATGGAAGCTCCATCATTAAAAGAAGTGCAGCTCTGGCATTTATCACAAGCTTCACCTTCTTTGGTTTGTTTTTCGCAGTTGATGGTTTTGGCTAAAATTCTGGCACAGGTAGTTTTGCCTACACCTCTTGGTCCGCAAAATAAAAAGGCATGTGCCAGTTGCTGGTGCTTGATGGCATTCCGGAGTGTAGTGGTTATATGAGATTGTCCTACGACAGTGTCGAAAGTTTGTGGTCTGTATTTTCTTGCTGAAACGATGAATTTTTCCATGCCCCTGCCCCCTAAAGGGGAATTATAAATCTTAAAATTGAAAATTTCTTATAAATACGAAACTACTATTTGAAACAGGATATACTTTATTACTTTTCCACAAAGATAAAAACTGTTTGACCTAAGTTCCACTTTAGGGGACAGGGGCTTAATGAAGAATCGGATGCGGCTTAAACTCCTTCGTTCTGTCAAATAAATACCGATAGGTAGTCAATTTTCTGGTACGAAAAGTATCGGCAATATTTTCCACCACATTCATCATTTTTGGGTTGAATTCACCAATCCATTGCATCTCATATTCATCATACTTTTTTAGTGGTTGAATCACCATTTTAATCTCATTAATGATATACGCATCCACACCCATGCCCTGAAATTCCGGAACAACACCAAATACCAGGCCCGTAAACCGCCTGTTTTTTCGGGTTTTTTTAATCCAGAGAAACTTGAGTTTATGCCACAGGTCAAATTTGCCTTTCAGATGTTTAAACCATTGGTTCAGGTCCGGAAGATTGACGAAAATTGCAATTGGTTCATTATTGTTATAAGCAAACATGATCAGTTCTTCTTCCATCACCGGTTTCATCTTTTTAAACATCAGGAGAACCTGGTCCTTTTTCAATTCCTTTAATCCGCCATGTCCTGCCCATGCTTTATTATAAACGATTGTAAAATCCGCAGCAAATTTTTCAAGGTTGTTTTTATCAATGATGCTTGAAGAAAAAGCCGGGTTTTGTGTTAACTGTGCATGCCTGTCCAGTATTTTTTGACTCATTTCTTTGGTAGGGTCAAGACCAAAACATATCTGGTTATAATACCCTTTGAAACCATAATTTTCAAACAGATTCTGATAATATGGTTTATTATAATTGAGACAATAAGGCGGGGGTTGAAAACCTTCTACCAATAATCCCCACCAGCGGTCTCTTTCGCCAAAGTTGATTGGGCCATCCATAGCTTCCATCCCTTTTTGTAATAGCCAATGCTTAGCCACATCAAAAAGCAAATCGGCAGCTGTTTGATCGTTGATACAATCAAAAAAACCAATACCGCCGACAGGGCCATCATCCCCTTTATTTTTATATTTTTTATTGGTAAAAGCAGCAATTCGGCCAATTAGTTTTCCGCAATTATCTTTCAATATCCATCGGCTGGCTTCTCCAAAACGAAAAGCTTTATTTTTCTTTGGGTCGAATACATCGTTGATATCCTTTTCCAGTGGATGGATGTAATTTGGGTCGGTTTTATTTATGTCCACATTTACCTGGATAAAATCCCTGGCAAGTTGTACTGTTGTTACTTCTATAAGTTGCATACTGCAAATGTAGCAAAGGAAGAATTTCCTGTATTTATTTTGATTGAATAGGGAGTTTTTAAAAAACAGGGTGTAAGGGAATATTTTTTTTTAAATCTTGAATAAGGATAGGGGGAAACCTGTTTTTAACTAAGCGAAAGTTCAACAACAGCTGTTTCAATTTTTCCTTCCTGTTTTTGCCGTATAGTACCATTGAAGTATGTAATGCGGTTGCTGATGTCGCTTAGATTAAATGCCTGTCCGGCTTTCATAAAATTGAATCTGGGTTCGTTTTGACTAAGGAGAAGTGTTAGTAAAGCTGTTTTATAGGACATCTCTATATTTACCATTGATGTGGCAGGGTTTTGTAGTACTAGGCTTAAGTAATTCTGAATAATCCTGAAGATGGAAATTTTATCCTTTTCATCTATTTCTTCGATGCTGGTGTCGCTGCATTCGAATTGAATCTGCACGGCACTAATCTTTCTTAGCTCAACGATATATTCCCCGATACCATCAATGAGGCCAACATCTGTAACAACTGTCGGATGCATGGTTATGCATAGCATGGTCAGGGCATCTATTGCATCATTCGTCAGGCCATGACTTTTTGAAACCAGCATACGATTATCGCCCCCTTCGGCGGCTTCTTCCAAAAAAAACTTGGATGCCACTAATGTCTGGTTAACACTGTTTTGAAGTTCATGTACAATATTTTGCATACTGGTTTCCTGAGTTTCAAGAATTGAACGCAATTGTTGCCTTTTACCAATTTTTTCCAGATCAAGCATCCGGCTATAGAGGGTTTTGCTTATTGTTTTAGGAGAAACAACTATTGGTTTATTATCTGAATCTGCTCCCCTTTTGTTGTAAGTCATTCTACAGTAAGCTTTAGCCCATACTATAGGACTGCCGTAATTTTTAGTCCGGTTAAAGGTTAAATTGAGAGGAAAAGAGGGTTAGTCACCCGTTTTCCACCATATTATATTTTCTTCTTTCTAATTTCATAATTCTGCCCCGCACCCTTACCTTTGCGGCCTGAAAAGTAACCCCTCTTTATAAACACTTTTATGGCAAACGCAGGTAAAGTAAAACAGATAATTGGCGCCGTTATTGACGTGCAATTTGATGGCACCCTCCCCGAGATTTATAACGCATTGGAATTGACAAAAGAAAATGGCGAAAAGCTAATCCTTGAAGTGCAGCAGCACCTTGGGGAAGACAGTGTTCGTACCATTGCAATGGACGGTACAGAAGGTCTTGTTCGTGGTATGCAGGTAGTAGATACCGGAATTCCAATCGCTATGCCGATAGGAGATGCTATTAAAGGC
>JANMFO010000297.1:0-1985 GCA_031374245.1 Chitinophagaceae bacterium
AGGTCACTTCCAATAAAAGCAGCGCTGTTATTCTCAGGTGCTGTTGCACCACTGAAATTTCCCGGAATATCCGCTGTATAAGTGGCTCCAACATTATTATAACCGGGAGTTAAATTATTTATACCGGCAATTCTGTAGTTGACCTGGCTGGCCATCACATAGCCGTTAGCGGAAGCAGGCAATGAAATGGTGAAAACATAATAAGCCACGTCATAACATACAACAGGTGGATTGGTAATACAAGGGTCAGGATTAGAAATACTTATATTTTGCTGATTGCTTATCGTAACAGAAACATCGGTATACCTGGAATTACTTGTTTTGTCAAAAATTGAAACTATGGCAGGATTGGGAAACTGGCGGCCGCTGTTGCAGCGTTGAAAAAGTTTGAGGGTAACGTTATATTGATACAGGCCATTATTAATGCCAATAAAAGTATAGTACATCTCACCACCGGTGATATGGCTGGCCTTTGCTGTTACGGAAAATACAGCTAACAGTATTAAAATATTTACGAGCCTTTTCATGACAACCTCTTATACGGTGTCCCGATAGCTATTGGATGTTTTGCCAGCTTATCAAAGCAAAACCGTTCTTTATAAAGATAAGCATATAAACGGTTGACCGGAGGGGTTGGTTGCCTTAAATTCCTTGTGATATTAAGAACAGGTATTTATCCGTTGTTCAACTGAAAGTATTTTAACAGGTTCTGGCTTTTATAAAAGAAAGAAAAAGCTATTTTTAGGCTATAATCATTTGAACATGAAATACATCGTTATAATAGCCTTGTTTTTTTCGGCATCAGTATCAGCACAGGATTGTAAATTGAATAAAGAAACCGATCCCTATACTAAAGAAATCAAATTGTCTACAGGTTTTATTTTCCTTGAGGGAGCTTCTGTAACGATTGATGCAGACAGCAAGGAAATTGATATATTATTTTCAATAGAAGGTACGGATAAGTGTTTTGATAATAATTCTACTGCTGTCATTATGTTTGAAGGTTCTAAAACAAAAACAAGTTTACGCAATGGAGGCACTATGAATTGTGAGGGTTTGTTTCATTTTATTTTCAAAAACTCAGTTACTCCAACTTCTGTTCTTAAGAAAATTTCTACTCAAAAAATCACCCAGATTATTTTTACGGGCAGCAGTAAAAAACAAACAACTGTAACCATTGCGCCGCAGGAACAACAGACTTTGATTACACTCGCCACTTGTCTGGTAAACGATGCTAAAGCATTGATAAAGTAAAAGGATATCGGTTAAAATTATAAAATGAAAAACCCACTTCGAAAGAAGTGGGTTTATATTTTGGTTATTAAATAACAGCCAATAGTTATTAATAACGATAAAGGTCAGACTTAAATGGTCCTTCTTTGCTGATACCTAAATATTCAGATTGTGCATCAGTCAATTCTTCGAGCACCACGCCAATTTTAGAAAGGTGAAGACGGGCAACTTTTTCATCCAGATGTTTAGGGAGAACATATACTTTGTTCTCGTAGTTTTTATGGTTTAACCATAATTCTATTTGGGCCAAAGTTTGGTTGCTGAAAGAGTTACTCATTACAAATGAAGGGTGACCAGTAGCACAGCCAAGGTTTACCAAACGGCCTTCGGCCAGGATGATAACATCATGTCCGTCTACATTGTAAATATCCACCTGTGGTTTGATAGTATCTTTTGTGGTGCCATAGTTGGTATTCAACCAGGCTATATCAATTTCAATATCAAAGTGACCGATATTACAAACGATTACTTTGTCTTTCATTGCTTTGAAATGCTCACCTCTGATCAAATCACGGCAACCTGAAGCTGTAACAACGATGTCTGCTTCTTTTACTGCATCAATCATTTTCTTTACTTCAAAACCGTCCATCGCTGCCTGTAATGCACAGATAGGATCGATTTCAGTAACAATAACACGGCAACCGGCACCTGCTAATGAAGCAGCAGAGCCTTTACCCACATCTCCATAACCA
>JANMFO010000198.1:0-2824 GCA_031374245.1 Chitinophagaceae bacterium
ATTGGCCAGTATGTTTGAGCTGGTGCCCATCATCAATTCTATAAAAGATAAAACAATAGCGATAACAGCTATTGCTGCAGATACTTTAGCCTTGCTGCAATTAAAATTTAAAAACTACCTAGAAGATGTGTTTGGATTAAAAGCAGTGAATGAAGCAGACAATGCCAAACTACAGGGAGTGATGCAGTTGCTGATTGACATTCGTAAAGAAGCGAAGAATAAAAAAGATTTTGCTACATCTGATAAGATAAGAAATCAATTGAGCGAACTGGGTATTGCATTGAAAGATGAGAAGGGGGGGGACATGAGTTGGTCGTTAGAATAAACCGCTGGTAACTAATTTTATATAGTCTGATTCGTTTTTGCTAACTTGTTTTTTCTTCACCGAAGGAGTTCTTCGGCCAAAACAACAGCTATGCGAATCAGACTTTTTCTTTTATTCTCTACTTTTTTTTCAACAATCATTCTTACTGCACAAATTCAAAAAGCACCGGAAAAGAATGACGGCGATGGGCCTTATTCACAACTAATCATTCGGGGTGTAATGTTAATTAATGGAACCGGGGCACCACCTGCCGGCCCAATGGATATTGTGATTGAAAAGAACCGTATTGTACAAATAATCGGCGCAGGCAGTAATACCAAATTAAAAGAAGGTGGAAAAGAACTGGATTGCAAAGGCATGTATGCGATGCCGGGTTTTATTGATATGCACGGCCATATTGGTGGTAAAGGGCAAGGCACACCGGCAGAATATGTGTTTAAACTCTGGATGGCACATGGCATTACCACCATCCGTGACCCATCAGCAGGTAACGGATTAGATTGGGTATTGGATGAAAAAAAGTTAAGTGCAGAAAATAAAATAACCGCCCCGAGAATATTCGCCTACACTTCATTTGGGCAAGGAGCAAAGCAAACGATTACTACTGCTGAGCAAGCCATTGAATGGACAAGAGAGAATGCAAAGAAAGGTGCCGACGGTATTAAATTTTTTGGTGCAGCACCGCAGTTAATGGATGCAGCCATAAAAGAAAATAAAAAATTAGGCTTACGCAGCTGCTGCCACCATGCACAAACAGAAGTAGCAAGATGGAATGTATTGAACTCTGCAAGGGCCGGACTCACTTCTATGGAACACTGGTATGGTTTACCGGAAGCACTATTTACAGATAGAACAATTCAGAACTATCCATTGAATTATAATTACAATAATGAACAAAACCGGTTTGAAGAAGCAGGAAAATTATGGAAGCAGGCTGCGCCACCCTACAGTGAACATTGGAATAAAGTGATGAATGAATTACTGAGTCTTGATTTTACATTAGACCCGACGTTTAATATTTATGATGCTAACCGTGATTTGCAAAGAGCAAGAAGGGCAGAGTGGCATGAATGGTATACGCTGCCATCGCTATGGAAATTTTATGAACCCAGCCGGGAGTCGCATGGTTCCTATTGGTTTAGCTGGGGTACGGAACAGGAAGTAGCATGGAAAGAAAATTACCGGCTTTGGATGACCTTCATTAATGAATACAAGAACCGGGGTGGCCGGGTAACAGCCGGTTCCGATAATGGATTTATTTACCAGACCTATGGGTTCGGTTATATCAGGGAGCTGGAATTATTAAGAGAAGCGGGTTTTCATCCGCTGGAAGTAATTCGTTCTGCCACTTTATACGGAGCACAGGCATTGGGTATGGATGCATCAATCGGGAGTGTGGAAGTGGGTAAGCTGGCAGACCTTGCTATTGTTGATGCCAATCCGCTGGAGAACCTTCAATATCTCTATGGTACAGGTGCCATCTTTATGAATGATAAAAACGAAGTGATAAGAAAGGGCGGTGTGCAATACACCATAAAAGATGGAATAGTGTATGATGCCAAAAAGCTACTGGCAGATGTAAAGAAGATGGTGGATGATGAAAAGAATAAAACAGGCTGGAAGCTTCATCAACCCGGTATAAATTGATATAGCAGGTATACAAGAACTACCGGTACAAAAAATAACCGGTTGATATAAATACGGCAAAATCCGACCTGACTTTCTGGTCGGATTTTTTTTGTTATAGCTTAAACACAATTCACTCCTTAAAAACTACAATTCACTCCGGATTTACTATTGTTCAGGCTTCTCCATTGATCCATATTTTTTTGATTCTGTTATATACTTAAACAAAATCATTCAATTATGGAACTCAACAACTATTTTAAAAAAGCCAGCCTATTTCTGGCACTAAGCCTTCCTTTGTTAATTACCAGCTGTGATAAAGATGATGACCCTGTTGTCATTCAACCAAAAACAATTACAGAAACAGTAGTAGAAGGTGCCAATTTTACCTTATTGGAAGCAGCCGTGTTAAAAGCAGGATATGCGACTTTATTAGGAACTACTCCTAATCTTACCGTGTTTGCACCTAACGATGATGCCTTCCGTCTGTTAGATATAACTGGTGATGGTGTACCTGATTTGGATACCGAAGCAAAGATTAATGCTTTATCTGGTGCAGGGCTTGATTTATTAAAAGCTGTATTGAATTACCATGTTCTTACATCCCAGGTGCCTTCCAGTGCAATTACCGCAGCTGGTATACAGTCTGCTACTTATGCGGCTAGTGGTGCAGGCCCTAATTTGTTTGCAAAACTAAACGGTGGAAAAGCATACATTAATGGTGTAGAAGTAGTTGGTGCTGACGTAGCGGCAGGCAATGGCGTCATACATGTTATTAATAGAGTATTAGTACCACCTGCAACTACTATTACAGGTGCAGTAGCTGCTAATCCTAATTTTTCAAGGTTATTATATGCAATCAATCGTGTTAAG
>JANMFO010000230.1:0-4852 GCA_031374245.1 Chitinophagaceae bacterium
CTCTCCTTTATAATTTTTTGCAACGGCAGCCTGTACTTTTTCTGCAGTTCCTACAGGCACAGTACTTTTATCAACAATCACTTTATAATCGATGAGTATTTTTCCAAGATCCTCAGACACACCTAAAATGTATTTCAAATCTGCAGAACCATCTTCGCCTGGAGGTGTAGGCAATGCAAGGAAAATAATAGCAGCATCTTTTACACCTGCAGCTAAATCTGTAGTGAAATGCAAACGGTCTTCTTTCAGGTTCCGGAGAAATATTTTTTCAAGACCGGGTTCATAAATGGTTATTTCGCCATTAGTAAGTTTGTTGATTTTATTGACATCAATATCCACACAGGTTACATCATTTCCTGTTTCTGCAAAACAAGTACCGGTTACTAAACCTACGTACCCGGTTCCTACTACTGTAATTTTCATGTTCGGGATTTATTTATTTATATATTCTAATACTTTGGTTGTTATAAAAGTCAGTTGTTCTTCATCTAATTCTGTATGTATGGGCAGCGAAATAACCCTTTCTGTAAGCCAGTCTGTTACTGGCATTACTTGAGCATATACATTAAAATGTTCAAACATTTTTTGCTGATGTCCCGCTACCGGATAATAAATCATGGCAGGAATTTTATGTTCTGCTAAAAACTCCTTCAGTCCATTACGATCAACTCCTTCCAGTATTACTGTGTATTGATGAAAAGCATGATTTGAATATGAAGCCCTGTATGGTGTTTTAATTTTTGGGTGATTGGCAAAGGCTTTATCGTAAAAATCAGCGGCTGATCTTCGTGCAGCCACATATTCATCCAGGTGCTGCAATTTAATATTCAGTATAGCCGCCTGAATAGAATCAAGACGACTGTTACATCCCACCACATCATGATAATATTGTTTGCTCTGCCCATGATTTGCAATCATCCTCATTTTTACCGCCAGATCTTCATCATTTGTAAAAATGGCACCGCCGTCACCAAAAGCCCCTAAGTTTTTTGAAGGATAAAAAGAAGTAGAACCAATATGGCCTATAACACCCGTTTTCTTTTTAGTTCCATCAGAGAAAGTATACTCACAACCGATAGCCTGTGCATTATCTTCAATCACATAAAGGTTATACTTTTTAGCTATCGCCATTATTTCTTCCATTGGTGCAGCATGACCATATAAATGAACCGGCACTATGGCTTTTGTTTTGAAAGTAATAGCTTTTTCCAATGCTGCCGGATCTATACAAAATGTTTTAGCATCTACTTCTACAAACACCGGTGTGAGGCGGAGCAAAGCAATAACTTCTGTGGTAGCTATATAAGTAAAAGAAGGAGTAATAACTTCATCACCCGGTTGCAGACCTAACGCCATCATCGCAATTTGCAGTGCATCAGTTCCATTGGCACAAGGTATTGTATGCTTTGCACCCAGGTAGGTTGATAAATTTGCCGCAAAATCTTTAACCGGGGTTCCATTAATAAAAGCAGAGCTTTCCATCACATCCATGACAGCTTTATCCACCTCTGACTTTATCTTATGATACTGGGTTTTAGTATCTACCATCTGTATCGGACGCATTTGGAATTGATTTGGTTTTAATGGTGCCGCCAGTCCGTACAGGGTCGTTTTCGCTATTCCTGGCCTGGGGTTGGTACGTTCGGGCGGGCAAAAATAGTAAAATACGGCTATTTTTACCCTATTGCCTTTACATTTGTTTCTTATTTAAAACCAACCGTTTGGCAGTCTTTTTCTACAATATTTTTCTGTTACTTCTCAGGGTCGGTACTCATATCGCTTCGTTGTTCAATATCAAAGCTAAAAAATGGGTTCAGGGGCGGAAAAAAATCTTTGAAAAATTGGAAGCGATCATACCAAAAGGCGAATCTATCATCTGGGTACATTGCGCTTCTTTAGGGGAGTTTGAACAGGGCCGGCCGGTAATTGAGCAAATCAAGACAGAATACCCGGCTTACAAAATATTACTGACCTTTTTCTCTCCTTCCGGATATGAAGCTCAAAAAAAATATAAAGATGCTGACTGGATTTTTTATCTGCCGGTAGATGGCCCCCGTAATGCAAAACGCTTTTTAGAAATTGTACAGCCTTCCCTTGTCATTTTTGTAAAGTATGAGTTCTGGTATTATTACCTGAAAAAGATAAAATACAGGAACATTCCGCTATTGCTTATATCTGCCTTATTCAGAAAAGACATGCCCTTTTTTAAATGGTATGGTGGTTTGCAACGAAAAATGCTTTCCCGTTTCGATCATTTGTTTGTTCAGAATAAATCATCAAAAGATTTAGTTGACTCAATCGGTTTAACAGCTATTTGCGCCGTTTCCGGCGATACCAGGTTCGACAGGGTTATTGCCATTGCTAAAGATTTTAAACCAATTCCAGAAATAGAACAATTCGTTGGTAACAATAAAACCATCATAGCCGGAAGTACCTGGAAAGAAGATGAAGAAGCATTGCAAAAAGCATTTGCTGCTATCAATGAGCCTTCGTTGAAGCTAATCATCGCCCCGCATGAAATAAATGAAAAACACCTGAAGGAAATAAAGGAACTTTTTCCGGATGCTATTTTCTATTCAGACTTTCTGGCTCGCAACTCAAAACTCAAAACTCAAACCTGTTTAATCATCGACAATATCGGAATGCTTTCAAAACTTTATAAATACAGTTACATCAGCTATATTGGTGGCGCACTAAAAGCCAACGGGGTTCATAATGTGCTGGAAGCTGCTGTGTACAATAAGATTGTACTCTTTGGGCCTTATTACAAAAAATACAGTGAGGCAATTGACCTTGTTAAGTCCGGTGGTGGATTATCATTCAACGATGACAAAGATTTGAAAGAAACAATTGAAAAATTACTGAAAGACGAGACAGAATATAATTTAAGAAGCAAAGCAGCAGGAGATTTTGTATTATCAAACAAAGGGGCTACGCAAAAAATCATTCAGTTTATTCAGGAAAAACGCCTTTTAACCAACTGATCAAAATGCTGAACTGTAGCATGATCGCTGCTCCACCCTAATTTCAATTTTAACTCCCTGCTTATCCAGTATTCGGCCTCTGCATGAATATTAAAACTGTTGATTGTTTTAATACTACGTTCATACATTGATTCATCGCCGCGGAATAAATCATTGATAAAAAGAAACCTGTCATTAATGCCAATTGCTTTACGAAGATCTTTTACCGGCGATTCTTTCAATATTTCTACCAGCTCAGTTTTCCCCTGCTTTAGTTTATCGTTTAAAGATTCTTCCTGAGTTGATGCATCATTTACCTCTCTTTTGGGCTGATGAGATAAGGTGGGAATTTCCATCATCGGATCAAATACCATATCCAGTTGCCCGTTTTTTTGCACTACAGAAATAGAGCCATTATCTACCAGCACCGTTTCCTTCACTTCATGTATTGCTATCTTCTCAACTGGTTTTGGGGCATATTTTTCATATTGGGCTGAGGTAGCGGTAGCTACTATATTGGCTGAAGGAAGCGTTACAGCAACTTTGGCGGTTCCAAGACTTTGAGTACCACTTGCCTGTAGCTTTGTCAATTCAAATTGTAATAGCTGCACCGTTCCCAGTAAAAACGATGGATCAGCATTTTGCTGATGCTGTTCTTTTAATTTGCTGATGAGGGCTTCTATTCTTTCCATTGAATTATATTACATTTGATGCCTGCAAATTGAGACCCATTAAAGTTACAAACTGTTTGCCAATTAAATCAATCACAGGAATATCATAACAAATCTTAACAATGTTTATTGAACCTAATACCAGCGGAGAACGGCGGGGAAGTATAGAAGTAATCTGCGGATCTATGTTTAGCGGGAAAACTGAAGAACTCATCCGCCGCCTGAAAAGAGTGAAAATTGCGAACCAGAAAGTAGAGATATTCAAACCAGCTATTGACATAAGATATGATGAAGTAAAAATTGTGTCGCACGATGCATCAGCTATCCAATCCACCCCTATTGATAATTCTCAAAAAATATTGCTGATGGCCAGCGATGTGGATGTAATTGGGATTGATGAAGCCCAGTTTTTTGATGAAGAAATAGCCAATGTATGCGATGAACTGGCCTTCCGTGGCATCCGGGTTATTGTGGCGGGGCTTGATATGGACTACCTCGGCAAACCCTTTGGCCAGATGCCTTTCATCATGGCTAAAGCCGATTATGTAACCAAGCTTCATGCTATCTGTATGCAATGTGGCAACATCGCTAATTATTCTTACCGTAAAATTCCGAATGAAGACCAGGTGATGCTGGGAGCAACAGATGCTTATGAACCGAGATGCAGAAAATGTTATAATGAAAAATAGAAAAGCCCCGCATTGGGGCTTTCTACATTTTATGATGTAATAGTTTTACTTATCTCGCTTTGCCTTTAATCTTAGTTTTCCCTTTCATCTTCATTTCTTTCCCATCAGTAGTTATTTTTAAATCCATATCCTGATCAGCACTTACTACTAAACCACTTCTACTGTCAATCACCAATGTACCTGTAATATCGCCTTTCATATTCATTGCAGCCGAATCTCCGTCTATCTTACTCTTCTCTTCCAGTGTTACCATATCACCTTCTATTTCACTCACGGTGTAAGTGGATGTATATTTTCCGCCCATAGCCCCGCCGGGTGTGGTGGTTTTTTGCCAGCTATCACCTACTTTAACTTTTTTGTTGGGGAAAATATACAAGACCCTTTCAAACTGGTCCTTTATATTATTCTCATTAAACTGCTTGCTGAACTGTTGCTGCATTTGTTCCTTCATCTTTTCATCCACACCCATTGAATCCACTATGGATTGTGCCATTTCTTTAAACCCTCTTATTTCTTCTACTTTTCCTTC
>JANMFO010000279.1:0-6086 GCA_031374245.1 Chitinophagaceae bacterium
ATTGCGTATGGTTTCCTTAAGATTAATCTTACCATTGTCTGTTTTAACAGAGCAGCCACCGCTATTAGCCAGATTTCCTTCATCGAAAACAGAGCCGTTTAGCGGAAGTACACGGTTAGAATCGGCATTATAGATAGGTAAAGCAATAGAGTCGCTATTAGAAAGATAATAAAAATGGTCTTTAAAAGTGATGCCGGACAATACTACTTTTGTTTCAGTTATCTTTCCATCAGGGGCAGTATGTGTAATACGATAGCGAAGGCCAGTTTCGCTTTTTGAAACATTAATTGCCCCGGTATTATCATCAATTTCTATCCCATCAGGAAAACCGGAATAGACACCCGGTGCGGTTTTAACAGGGTTTACAATGAAGTCGCCAGCTGATGGTTTAAGGTAAATAATGGAATCCGCATAACTCACTGCATAAGGCTGCGGGGTTTCAATCACATCATCTGTTTTATCACAAGAATAAAAAGCAACTGAAGTTACCAGCATTGAAGTCGCCAATAAAAAATTCTTCCTCATACAAAGCCTTATTTAGTATCTATCTGTACATCCTAAACGGCCGGACGTAACCTTTAGTTTCCTTTATTTCTTAAATATTTTCAAATTTAGAGCTTTTGGCTGCCCGGGTGTATGATTTCAATCAGTTAATCGGTAGTGTTAGGTTAAAATTTTACATTGCGGCCTGAACTAACGGTAATACGGCTATATGACAAGAATAGGACTTATACGAGAAGGGAAAATTCCGGCGGATAATAGGGTGGCTTTAACCCCATCTCAATGCAAATGGATTTTCAAGAACTCATCAGATGTAAAAATCAGTGTACAGTCTTCCGGCAGCCGCTGCTTTTCTGACCGGGAATATCAACTGGCGGGGGCAGAGGTAAAAGAAGATTTAAGTGATTGTGATATTTTATTTGGTATAAAAGAAGTACCGGTTGACCAACTGCTGCCCGGGAAGACTTACCTTTTTTTTTCCCACACCAAAAAGAAGCAGCCGAACAATCAAAAACTGCTAAGGGCAATACTGGATAAAAAAATCACACTGATCGATTACGAATGCCTGGAGCATGATGACGGGCAAAGAATAATCGGATTTGGTTTTTTTGCCGGGATAGTAGGGGCTCATAATGGTATGATGGCTTACGGAAACAGAACCGGATTAATTAAATTAGACAGGGTTTATAAAGAACGTAGTTTCAGAGAATTAATCCATACATATTTTGGTCTTAGGCTACCCAATGTAAAGATTGTCATTACAGGTTCAGGCCGTGTGGCGCATGGCATATTAGAAATTATGAATCTCATGGGCATTCATGAAGTAGAACCGGATGATTACCTGGTAAGACGTTTTTCCTATCCTGTATATACCCAACTTAAAGGAGCAGAATTGTACAAGCATAAGCAAACAGGTAAATATAGCCGGGTTGATTTTCATGAACATCCTGACCAGTATGAGTGCAAGTTTTTACCCTATGCTGCGCAAACAGATATATTAATGAACGGTGTTTATTGGGATAATACAGTACCCCGTTTGTTTGAAAAGGAAAATGTGAAAGAAGAAAATTTTATCATTCAAACCATTGCCGATATAACAGATGATGCCAATGGTTCTGTGCCTATCAATCTTGGTGACCAAACCATAGAAGACCCTGTCTATGGAATTGATAAGGTTACATTAAAAAAAATGGCTCCTTATTTACCTGATTCCATTGATATAATGGCGGTTGGAAACTTGCCGAACGAATTGCCAAGAGATGCCTCAAGATATTTTGGTGAGCAATTGATAAAATTTGTACTGGAAGATTTGATCAAAGGAAGTTCTCCGATAATTGATAAAGCTACTATTGTAAATGAAGGTAAGTTGACAGACTATTTTGAATACCTTAAAGATTATTCTGAACGAAAGTGAGTCTGGAGTTTGTATTCATTAGTCAGTAGTTGGTAAAATGTTGCTATAAATTCAAGTAGTATTCTTTAAGCAGATTTGTAAAAGCCGGAGTGTACTGGTCGTTATCATTCTTTATTGAAATTTCATCAATCACTGTTTCCGATGGGTCATTTGCTCCTGTTTTACCCATTATCATTATTCTGAAAAAATCATGGTTGGTTGATTGTCTCACAAAAGTTATTTGAGTAATGTGCAGACCGGCTTCATTCAACAAAATTTTCGCCTCAGCATTTCTTTTATAAGGGAGTAGCAGGCAAAAAATACCAGCGTAATTTAAACTCTTTTTAATGATAGCCAACAGGTCTTTCAATAGCAACTCCTCGCTATGATGCGCAATTTTTTTTTGACTTTTCCCCGATTTTAATTCATTTTCATAAAAAGGTGGGTTGCTGATTATCAAATCATAAGGTTTTGCAGATTGAAATTCTTTTGCGTTAATATTATATGCCTTAATCCTTTCTCTCCAAGGCGAGGCAGCTGCATTTTCTGCCGCTTGTTCTGCCGCTACTTTATCTATTTCAATAGCGTCAATATAAAGATGGGGATTCTTTTGTGCAAGCATTAGCGACAACAAACCAGTACCTGTTCCAATGTCCAGAACATTTCCGGCTAATGACTCCCGACTACCAAATCTCTCCGCTATCCATGCCCCAAACAAACATCCATCTGTCGTCACCTTCATGGCACATTTATCCTGGTGGATAATGAATTGCTTGAACTGGAAATAGGAATTTGACATTAATTAGAAGTTGTTGCTTACCATTTGGCTCTTGCCGTTGCACTAACCGACAGTTCAGAAAATTGGTTAGCGAGATATTTATAATAACCAGTGATGGCAATCATGGCCGCATTATCCGTGCAATATTCAAAAGCCGGGATAAATGTATTCCACTTATACTTTTTGCCCATTTCTTCAAAACCTTTTCTCAAGCCACTGTTTGCCGATACGCCACCGGCCAGGCAAATATCCCTGATGCCAGTTTGAATAGAAGCTTTCTTTAATTTGTTTAAAAGGATGGTTACAATGCGGTACTGAATAGAAGCACAGATATCCGGCAGGTTATTTTTTATAAACTCCAGTTTCTCTTCTTCAGTAGCCAAAAATTCTTCTTTAAATAAATTGCTCTTACCTGCATTTTGTAAAAAATAAAGGATGGAAGTTTTTAATCCACTGAAACTGAAATTCAATTCTGGTATCTGAGGTTCTGGAAATTTGAAACGGGTAGCTTCACCTTGTTGCGCATATTTATCAATCAGCGGGCCGCCTGGGTAGGGGAGTCCTAATAGTTTTGCTGATTTATCAAAGGCTTCACCGGCAGCATCGTCAATAGTTTCACCAATTACTTTCATGCTGATTGGTGACTCGCATAACACAATTTGTGTATGCCCACCACTTACTGTCAAACATAGAAAAGGAAAATCTGGTTTCGGATCGCCAATCAGATTGGCCAGCACATGGGCCTGCATATGATGAACAGCTATCAATGGTTTGTTCAGTGATAAGGCTAATGATTTAGCAAACTGGCTTCCCACTAATAATGAACCAATAAGACCGGGAGCCTGGGTGAAAGCTATACAGTCCACAGATGATAACTCACAGTTAGCTTCCCTTAATGCAGTATCCACCACTGGCACAATATTCTGCATATGTGCCCTGCTTGCCAGTTCCGGAACAACACCACCATATTTTTCATGCACGGTTTGGTTGGCTATGTAGTTGGATAAAATTTTACCATCCACACAAACCGAAGCCGATGTTTCATCACAAGAAGATTCTATTGCTAAAATTGTAATTGCCACCTGATTGTTTATAAGAGATTGCTAAGTTAACGAGTCCATCCCACAGAAGCATTTACTAGCTTCTTATTGCCACCACCGGATCCATCCTTGCTGCCTGCAACGCAGGAATAAAACCTGCCAGTATTCCTACAATTATACAAATACCAATGGCCAGTACCATATAACCCGTTGAAATAAATACAGGAAAATCCAATGCGTTTGTCAATATTTGAGTAAGCAGGAAAACAAGCGTCAATCCTATTAAGCCACCGATGATACACAGAAAGGCGGACTCCAGTAAAAACTCAGTAAGAATAATGTTTTTTTTAGCACCAATTGCTTTCTTTAAACCAATCTGACTGGTTCTTTCTCTCACGGAAACAAACATAATGTTGGCCACGCCAAACATGCCTACAATTAATGAAAGTGCGGCTATAGCCCAACCACCAATGTTCAGTCCAACAAATGCAGAACTGATAGCATCACTGAAATCATTAATATCGTTCATAGTAAAATCATCTTCCTTTGTAGGGGTAAGTTTTCGAATACCCCTCATAGAGCCAATCAGTTCATCCTTTAAAGCTTTGCTGCCTAAATTATCCTGTCCCTGTACCAATATTAAAGGGTCAGCCTTTCTTTCATCCATAATGTTGCGGGCAAATTTATAAGGCAATACTACGTTTTCATCAAAATTCCATCCGCCAAGCATTGATTTACCCTGTTTTTTAATCACACCAATTACCCGCAATTTTTTGCCCCTTGCAGTCACTTCTTTACCCAGCGCAATTTCAATGTTGCCAAATAATTTTTCTGCCACTACTACACCAATAACAAGTACATTACTTCCCTGTGAAAATTCTGCATCTGATATAAAACGTCCTTTTTGTATTTCTACCGGTTGAATGTCTTTAAATTGTTCGGTGATGCCGTATAGCTGTACGTTAGATAAACTGTTGTCTTTATAATCCACATTATCGGCCACATCTATTTTAAAGGCCACATATTTTGCACCGGGTGTCCGTTCTACTATTTGTTGCATCTCACTGTACTTGGGCGAAGGGCGGTTAACATAACGCCACCACGGAAAGTCGGGGCCACCGCCAGCACTGTAGTCCCATTTGTCTACATAAATGGTATTGGTGCCAAGCGATTTTACTTCATTCTGAATATTATGTTCAAGGCTGTTAACCGTAGCCAGCACACCTATAATACAAAAGATGCCAATGGTAATGCCAAACAGGGAAAGAAAAGTACGAAGCTTGTTCGTCCACAATTCCTGAAGAGCCATTTTAAAACTGCTGGTTACTATTTCTATGGAGCGGCGAATCACAACACAAATTTACCGGAAGATGGTGTAGTGCAGAAAGATATTATTTGTATGGTAGCCGGCTGTGGTAACACGGATGAACTTCTGTTGCGAACTTGTTCTGTTATTCTTTCCTTTTTGGGAAAGGAAAGAATAATCACTATTGGGGGTTCTGTTCATCAATTTCACTATCTCATTTCAAAAACTATTTTATCTTTCCACCTCATTTTGTTACTATGGAATCACAAATAGCACCAGTAATTTATACAAGCAGCAGTGCCAATCATTTTTTTCGTAAACCCTATACAGTCACTGCTTCTTTCGCAACAGGCATTTTACTTTTTCTTTTGCCATTTGCAGAACTCAAATGCAGTTCTATGACATTGGCTGACAATACCGGTATTGGTATAGCGTTGGGTACCCAATGGAAAGTAATAATGGCTGGCGGTGCTGACGAGTTTATGAAAAAAGCCAAAGAGTCAGTAAAGGATGAAAAGAAAAACCCGTTACAGGCGGGACCTAATATTTTTGCTATTGTATCATTGGTTGCTGCAGCTATAGGATTGGCATTTACCTTCTCCAATCAAAAGCACAAGGCAATGGCCGGCATGTCTGCCGGTATTCTGGCGGCAATCATGCTGATAGCAGTAATGGTTCAGTATAAACTAGCCATGAAATCGGCCTTATCTGATAACAGCAAAGACACGATGAATATAAATATGGGCATGGTGCTGAAAGTACAATTTACGATGTGGTATTTTCTATCACTGGCATCTTTTGCTGCCGCTGCTTTCTTCAGCTATAAGCATCATGTAATTGAAATGGAAGATGCTATCAGCAAGTCAGTTGATTTTGAATTTCAGGAGAAGAGATAATAATTGTTATTATTGCTGGCCCATATTTTTTGTAAACGATTGCCTTTATTTGGATATTATTATTTTAATTTACTAAATAAATCCATGCCTCTTTTCCGGAATCGAGTACTACCTTACTTCTTTTATAATTATCTGGTTCATATGTATCAGCCAATAGCAGTTCTTCTGCAGT
>JANMFO010000320.1:0-9589 GCA_031374245.1 Chitinophagaceae bacterium
TGTGGAAATGGCCAACGACGAACAGGCACAAGCGGCAATTGCTGCTTTGAATGGTACCGAAGTTGACGGTCGTAACATCGTAGTTAACGAAAGTCGTCCAAAGCCGGAAGGTGGAGGAAGCGGCGGTGGCAGTGGCTTCAAGAAAAGAAGCTTCGGCGGCGGCGGTGGTGGTGGCTACAGCGGCGGTGGCGGCGGTGGCTACAAAGGTGGTGGCAGCGGCGGTGGCGGCGGCTACAAAGGTAAAAGCGGCGGTGGCGGCGGCGGTTACAACCGCGACCGTGGCGGCAGCGGAGGATACAATAACGATTATTAATCAATAACGATATTCAACGAAGCTTTAATAAGTTCGGTTCGAAAGAGCCGGACTTTTTTTATTAGTACCTGAATAAAAGTTGTCCCCGCATTAAATCCACATCAAGTTTTGTAGCTTCATAATATTCCCCATCGAGGTGAAATAAAATACTCGCATTACTACTAATTGATATTTGCTTCGCTTTAAAATGATTAACAAAAGAAAGATTTAAGTGTCTTCCTTTCTCAATAACCGGTAGCCATCTTAAACGATTTAAAGGGCAAAGTGCATCAATGATAACCATATCAAAAAATCCGTCATCTGCTTCTGCCTGTGGGGCAATATGAAAACCACCACCTGCCCTGCTGCCATTACTGATATCAATAATAAAATACCTTTTTTCAGCAATTATTTTATCATCTGCTATTATCCGATAAGTTCTTGAACGATATGAAAATATTTTTTTCAGTATCATAGCCATAAATGAAGCCTTACCGGCTTTTTTCTTTTTGCCTATAAGACTTTTTGCCACTTCCCCTTCAAAACCAGCTCCAACTCCGTTGATAAAATATTTTTCATTGCACCTTCCAAGGTCAATGGGTTTAGGTTCTGCCGACAAAGCAATTTGTACCTGGTCTTCAAAATTAATTTTTCCATAAAGCAACCAGTGAAAATCATTACCAGTTCCGCCATTGAAGATAACCAGAGGCAATTTTATATCAGGATAATGATTGACAAAATAATTCAATGTTCCATCGCCACCAACAATCCATACATCAGTAAAGCCACTAAACTCTGGCGGCCAGTTTTCTTTGAAGAAAGAATGAGGAATATCTTTGTTGGATAAATCTTCTACTATTTTCTCAGCTAATGCTACTGACCTTCCAACTCCCGCCAGTTGATTACAAACGACGGCAATATTTTTTGAGTTGATTTGCATTAGATTATAGTCCCGCTATAGGCAGGACTATAAATCTAATGGTTTTTATTCTTTATTGCACCACTCTCACTAGTCCCGCCCCATTATAAGAATGATACTCTCCATTATACATCGCATCGGCACTTACCGGACCCATTTTATAATTGCCGGGTGACACGGCACGGACAGCATAGTAATAAGTTTGCTTATTACTGTTGGCATCCACAAAGAAATGGATACGGTCGTCCCGCACATCCAATGCTGTTGGGGTAGATGCATCTTTTATCCAGTCCATACCCGGTATTTCTTTTGTTCTTGGGTTTTCGATTTCAAAACCGGCAGGTAACAGGTCTGTAACAACTATATTCTCTATTGGTGTATTGAATGAACGTTCCAATGTAACACCGATAATGATTAAATCATTTTGCTTAAAGGTATTAGCAGTAATAGACTTACCATTCCTGTCAAAGAAACGTCTTCTCACTTTCAGGTAACTGTCTTCTTCTTTGTAAGCACCGCTTGCACTAATACCTTCGGCCTGCCAGAAATAATATAACCGGCCATTGCCCTTTGTCACAATTTCTACATTGTTATTACCCAGGGCTTTCATATCACCTGTCCACTGACCACCATCCACTTTGGCAATTGTTTTTCCATTTACTTTTATTTCAGCAGTTGCTGTCGAATTGTTTGCAGCCTTTGCATGTTTACCCAATGCAAGAAAAGCAAATGCCCTTTCCTGTGTGCTCAGGTATCGTCTGGCTTTTAATTTATCAGCCACATGTTTAACCATCGTACCGATTTGTGCATTGCCGGGGTCCACATCAATCAAAGCATTTAAGGCAATAGCTTCATCCCGCACATCAGAATAATAGCTGCCGCCTGTTTGTGCAACAGATTCTTCACCACTGAATGATGCAGGCAACATAGCAGTGAAAGATTTTCTATCGCCAGCCGTTGCGTACGCTGCAGCTAATAAATAACGGCTGTCTAATGCAAGCATCGAAGTATTGGCTTTATAGTAATTCATCGCAGGCACATTGGTTCTTCCTGCGAGAGCCAATACATATAAACCATACGCCACTTCTTTCGGTGCAATCTTTTTATTCTGATCACGGTTGTAGAAATAAGTAATCGTTTCCTTATTCTTCAACTTGTTGTTAATAAAGTTCAGCATAGTTTCCAATAAACTATTGTCCACATCAAAACCAGCCTTCTTTGCTTCTAATAAAAAATGTGCTGCATAAATAGTAGTCCACCAGTCTTCTTTGCCTTCTCCATCCCAAAGTGTAACAGCACCATTGTACAACTGCCGCATTTTAATTTTGCGGATAGCTTCCATGATGTTGGTGTTTGCATTCGCCTTATTCTGTTGTTTATTCAGCATCATCAAATCAGACAAATCGCTGTAATAGATTTGCGGGAATGCCGCTGATACTGTTTGTTCCGTACAACCATAAGGATATTGCACAAGGTATTTTAATTGTTCGCCCAGCTCCAATGCAGGAGAACGGCTCACCACCAAACTATAATTAACACTGGATGGCATAAAATCACTCAAACTAATATTCACTTTTTGTGTGCTGCCACCGGCAATGGAACCACTACCTGTTGATTTTTGCAACGTAGATGGTGGACGAACAGAAATTTCTGTAGCATCTGTAAACTTCTCTCCCATTCCGCTAACAGTCACCGTTACTTTACCAACATTAATAGTTGGATCAGCTACAACTTTGAATATGGCACGGCCTTCATTTTTAGCAGCAAGGCTTACCGATTGATTATTTCCCCCAACTACTTTCATCGGGCCTTCTACTCCTATTGTCGCCGTTACATTTGCCGCTTTATCAGTTGTATTAGTTAACGTCACTGGTACATTTACTGTATCACCCGGACTTAAAAATCTTGGTAATGCTGTACTCACAACAATCGGGTCAGCAACAGTCATCGTATTATCGGCTGCACCAAAACTTTGTCCCTTATATGCAACTGCCATCAATCTTAACTCACCACTGAATTGCGGAATATCAAATTCAAATTCAGCCACTCCACTGCTATTGGCTTTTTTAATACCACCCCAATAGCTCACTACTTTTATTCTTTTGGCAGGCATCGGGTTTGATCTTTTCTCCATATCAAGATATCCATCACCACCGGTACTGCTAAGCTTAGCCCTTACTTCGGCAAACAATAAAGGATATAAATCAAAGGCTGAAACCTGTAAGGCTTTCTTTTGGTAAAAATATTCGTAAGGGTTAGGTGTTTTAAAATCACTTACCTGCAACACACCATTATCAACTGCTGATAACGTAACAAAACTACCGGGAGCAGCTTTTACTGTTACCTTCTGATGTGTTTTAGAACGAACTATTTTTTGTGCAACTACTTCTGTCGTTATTTTTCTGCTTTTATCTTCTACAGTTACATTTTTAAATCCATGTGCAACAGTCAATGGAATATCCGATACTTCATGTGGCTTAATTAATGTTGCTGTGATATAAACATTCGGAACATGACCGGCACCCAACTTTAAATCAACGCTGGCTGTCCTGTTACTCACATCTACATATTGATGAGAGACAACATGGTCTGTTTCCATTGTTACCAGCATTTTTCCACTGAACGGAGTTTTGAATAGAGCTTTTACACTTTCACCCGTTGCATAAGATTTCTTGTCAATTTCAATTTCAATATTTCCTTCATTGTTCACTTCAAAAGAATTATTATTACCCCCATAGCTTCCATAGCTATAAAAACTACGGCTTACATAATTATTGGCACCGGGACGATACACTTTTACCTCATAATCGCCTGGGCTTCTTGGCACATAGCTATATACCGTATTGTTACCAATAGAAATCTGTTGTTCAATCATCAGCTTATCTTCCTTCTGTGATTCGTAACGGAAATAGCTGCCGCTTTTGGTCAATACTGTTCTGTATTCATGCTTGATTACTTCTACCCTTGCAGTTGAGCTGGTGGCATTACCATCTTTATTCACCGCTACCAGGTTAAACTTCACCTGCTGGTTCAACGGGTAATAATAAAACCAATCCTGTTTGATACCAAAAAATACATCTTGTGTAAACACATCAACAATAGTGGCACGGCTAACCGGTCTTCCTGTTTCATCAAACACTGTTGTATAAAAACTGGTTTGCAAGGCTCCCATGTTCGCATAAGTAGCCGGTACTGTATAATCAATACTTGCATTACCAGAAGCATCGGTAATTCCTTCTTTTACCTGTTTATCAAAGAAAGTGTTCTGATTGGCCAGGCTGAAATCATAGCCATCAAAGTTTTTAGCAGAAAAATATTTCTGTTTCACCTGTATCTCTGTCTCATACTTACGATTGGCTGCAGGCGGGCCGAAAAAGTTCATGGCGTTGATAGTAAGTTTAGCCACATCACCGGAACGTAAAAACTCTTTATCAAGTTTTGTATTCACTTTGATACGGTCAGGCACAAACTCTTCAACAGAAAAATTCTTAGCCGCTAATAATATATCTGTAGAAGTATAAACCTCCAATGTATAGCTACCAGTAATGGCAGCTGTAGCAATATCAATACTTCCTTCTACCGATCCTTCTTCGTTCAGGCTTTTTCTGAATGATTTCAGTTCTTTACCATTCGGCATCAGGAATTTCATTTTCAACGGCACATCACCGGGATTTTTCCATTGGGCATCCCGAAGAATGACAGAGAAATTAATTTTTTCACCCGGACGATATACATCTCTTTCGGCATATACAAAGGCATCAAAGCCCGAAGGATTGTTTCTTTTACCAGCTACATCAAACCTCGACGTATTAACCCTTGTATTATTAAAAGGTAAATAGTTGAAATCATCAGCAGTCTTTGCAATAATCATTGCTGGTTTAAAACCACTAAAATCTTTTTTACTATAAGCAATGGTTGCCACACCATCTTTATCCGTTGCTCCCGTACCAATCAACTGGTTATTAGTAGAATAGACAGACACATTAACTCCATTAACCGGGTCGGCAGATTTTATTGAGTTTGTAAACACATAAATTTTATCCTGCCCTTCTTTGGCAATCAATCCCAGGTCAGACAAAGAAATATATCGGCTGTCTTTTACCCAATAATCTTCCGAAGAACGGATAACGATATGATATACCCCTTTAAAATCAGGCAACCTGTCTTCAAACTGTGAAAAGTTCAAAATTCTTCCTGCACCACTCTTCGGTAATGACCGGGTATCGATTTCTTTTTCGTAAATCACATCACCCAGCATTGCGTCTACACCGCCGTACTCATCATAATAATCTCCTTCGTAATCGCCATCATAGCTGGCATAACTCGGGCCACTTCTTGTTTCCTTCGGTTCATAACCATAACGCTGCGCCAGTAATAAATTATTCTCATAAATTTTTGAAATGACCAATTTTACTTTAGGCACATTAGTAATCTGCACCTCAATATTCTTACCGCCTTTTTTAGAAAGATAAACGGCTTTGCTGTTGGTAAAACTGATACCGGCTTCCAGTTCGCCGAAAGCAACACCACCGTTATAATCTTCTTTCATAACGCCGCCAATCTTACCTCTCAAGCCTTTCAAAACTGTCAAGGCGTAACTTTTCTCTGTATCAAATTTATCACTGCGCAATGTGAAACCATAATCATTCGCCTCTACCGTGTAAGCAAGATCGGGGTCAAATTTTAAAAATGATTTCAGGCTTTCACCTGTCAACTGCTGGCTGGTAGTAACTCTTACCACACCTTCCATACCATCATGTTCTGATTCCACATTCTGAATAGTCAGTACATACGGCGAAGGAATAGTCAGTGAGCTGGTGATAGCATCGGCAGTAGAAGTCTTTCCCTTTTCGGGTTTCAATCCTTTCTCAATACTAACTTTTGCATCAATATCCTTGTCTTCTGCTTTTAGCCCATTGATTCGGACTGATATTTTATTATCCGGCGAAATAGTAATGATATTGAAGTCAGTTTTTTTGCCTTCCACTTCAATGTTCAGTTTACTTTTCAAATTCTCGGGGTTTACCCGGTAATTGAAAAATAAATCAACCTCAGGTACCGCAGAAGTGCTGGTTTCGCCAATCCAAATAACCTGGGAATTATCCAACGTAAGGTCGGGAGTATGAAAAGTAATTTTATCACCGTTCTTTACAGAATTGTATTTACTGAATTTTAATACCGCACTTTTCACTTTGGCTTTATAAGTAGTGGCAGGATTCAATGGCTGTGATGGAGAGAACACTAACTCATCAGGGCTTTCCCAACGGAACTTTCCCGCAATTGCTGGATCAAAAGAAATATACTCCGTCGAGTCCCAGGCATTGAGCATAGAATCTTTTGCCAATGAGCTACTGAATCGGAACGTAAGATTGCCTAGCTGCGGCACTTCGCCTTTGGCATTGGTAAATGAAAGGGTGATGGCATTCTTTTTACAAGATGACAAAAAAATAGCCCCAGCTGCTATCAGCGGAACTAAATAGAATTTGATACGCATAGATGTGTAGGTTAAATGGTCGGTTATGAACGAGAAGTTAAAGAAGTTTGATTGAGTAAAAAATTTAGCTGTACATTTCTTTTTCACAAAAGGAATAACAGAATTTAGCAGGCGAACAGCTAAGGGGGAATATCCCGGGTGGGGCGGGACGAGTCAGACGATTCCATACAGAAGAAGAGAATTTGAAAGGAAAGATACATTGCATAGAATATGAGTTGCAAGTTTTAGAAGATAAATATTTGTTAAGCAGCAACGAAATTCATAACTGATACTATCTGATGAGCAAACGTTTCAAAATGCATATCACCCGCCGGGGAATTCTCCGGTTTTTTAAACGACTATGCTTTGTCATTCTCGGATTGATTGTTTTATTCTTCTTACTGAACTGGATTTTTCCCTTGCGGGATAAGATTGAATACTCTACCATTATCACTGACAATAAAGGAGAAGTAGTGAACTCCTTTCTTACCAAAGATCAAAAGTGGCGGATGAAAACTGAGATTGATGAAATTTCCCCATTACTGCAAAAAACCATCATTGCCAAGGAAGACAGACATTTTTATTCCCATCCCGGCGTCAATCCTTTTGCTGTGATAAGAGCAGGATTCAGCAACCTATTTCATATGCGAAGGATATCTGGTGCAAGTACTATCACCATGCAGGTAGCCAAAATGCTGGAACCCAGCAAAAGAAATATGTGGAGCAAGATGTGGGAAATGTTCAGGGCTTTACAGCTGGAATTGAAGTACAGCAAGAAAGAAATTTTGCAGTTATACCTGAATCTTGTTCCATACGGCGGCAATATTGAAGGAGTGAAAGCCGCTTCATTGCTATATTTCAAGAAAAATCCTGACCATCTTTCACTGGCCGAAATAACATCACTAAGTATTATTCCTAATAAACCGGGTGTGATGATTCTTGGCAAAAACAATGACTTTATTATCAAGGAGAGAAACCGGTGGTTAGAAAAATTTGCCAAGCGTAATATATTTACTCAAAAGGAAATTGAAGATGCTTTAGCCGAACCCTTGAATGCTACAAGGGGAACCGTGCCACATTTTATTCCCCACCTTTCTTACAAGCTAAAGAAACAAGGAGGCGATATTATTAAAACCAATATTAATTTAAACACCCAATTAAAAACAGAAAAGCTTGTTGAAGATTATATAAGAACACAGCGGTTGAAAAATATTAAAAATGCCGCCGTAGTTATAATTGATAATAAAACACATAAAGTCATTACCTATGTTGGTTCTTCGAACTTCTTTGATACAACTGACGGCGGACAGGTAAACGGTGCCAATGCTGTTCGCCAACCCGGTAGTACTTTAAAGCCCTTACTATACGCTATGTGCTTTGATGAAGGATTACTGACACCCAAAACAGTAATGACGGATGTAGCAGTAAACTATGAAGGGTATGCACCAGAGAACTATGATGAAAAATTCAATGGCTATGTAACCGTTGAAACGGCATTGGAACATTCATTAAATATTCCTGCGGTAAAAGGATTGAGAATGATGGGCTATGAAAAAATGATTCAGAAATTATCCAACTGCAATTTTAAACAAATTCAGAAAGACAGGCCAAAGCTTGGTTTATCATTAATATTGGGTGGTTGCGGTACCACATTAGAAGAACTTACAGGCTTGTTCTCATCCTTTGCTAATAACGGTATTCTTATTACACCATCTTATGTCAGCACTGACCGGTCAGACCGGGACGGTCAGACCGTAGTGAGTCCGGTAGCTACATTTATGATAAATGAAATTTTATCAAAGGTGAACCGGCCGGATTTTCCATTGAACTGGACTGCTACCGAAAAGATGCCCAAGATTGCCTGGAAAACCGGCACCAGTTATGGAAAGAAAGATGCCTGGAGTATTGGCTATAACAAAAACTATACTATTGGCATCTGGACAGGTAATTTCTCCGGTGTGGGTGCAGCAGATTTAAGCGGTGCTAATATTGCCACGCCGTTACTGTTTAAAATTTTCAATACAATTGATTACGACAGCGATGAAGAATGGTTTACCCAACCCAAAGATTGTGACATACGACAGGTGTGCAGCGAAACTGGACTTACTCCTTCTGAGCATTGCACCAGCTTGGTAACCGATTATTTTATTCCGCTGATTTCTTCCACCAAAGTTTGTAATAACTGGCAGGAAGTGATGATTAATGCCAGCGAAAAAATTTCTTATTGTAAAAGCTGTGCACCGGAAACTGGTTATAAAAAGAAATGGTTTAAAATAGTAGAACCAGATATGCAAGCATGGTTTGAAGAAAACAGGATTGCTTATCAAAAAATACCCCCGCACAATCCTGAATGTGAATTGATATTTAAAGGGGCCTCGCCTGCTATTACTTCTCCAATGAACGGAACAGAATATTTAATCAGTAAACAGAATCCTGAGCCCCTACAGTTGATTTGCAAAACTGCGAATGATGTAAGTAAAGTCTATTGGTATATCAACAATAAATTTTTCAAAAGCAGTAATACCGGAGAAAAACAATTTTTCATTCCCGGAGAAGGGCCGGTTAAGATTTCCTGTACGGATGACAAAGGAAGAAACAGGGATATAAAGATTACAGTGAAGTATGTAAATCTCTAAACGTATTAAAGCTTCTAAATATTTTCAATTTTCGTCTTTAAATGATCCGACAACCTCAACGAAATTGCAACAACAGTAAGTGTAGGATTTACTGAACTGCCTGTAGGATAACAGGAAGACCCGGCAACGTACAAATTATCAATACTGTGAACTCTGCAATTTGCATCCACTACTCCTTTTTTAGGGTCATTGCTCATACGGGTGGTACCCATATGATGCCACCCTCCGCTGGTGTAGTCAGGCATAGAATTATCATTTTCGTCCAGTAA
>JANMFO010000387.1:0-3731 GCA_031374245.1 Chitinophagaceae bacterium
CTACTCATTCGGAAGGTACCGGCCCCAAGAGATTTCAACGCCCCGTTTATGTAGATTTTATGCCACCCTGCAACAGTGCTTGCCCAGCCGGGGAAAATATACAGGCATGGATGGCACATGCACAGGCTGGTAATTATTTTGAGGCTTTTCAAACCCTTATGGAAGACAATCCGTTCCCTGCTATCATGGGCCGTGTATGTGTAAAACCATGCGAAACGGGATGTAACCGGAACCATATTGACACTACCGTCAATATTCATGCAGTAGAAAGATATATTGGTGATGAAGCTATCAGCAAGAAATGGCAGGTTAATTATACTACCAAATTTACGGGTAAGAAAGTGTTGGTGATTGGAGCAGGACCAGGTGGTTTATCCGCTGCTTATCATCTGGCCCGCATGGGACATACCGTAGAAATTTTTGAAGCTGGTGGCCATCCGGGAGGATTATTGTGGACAGGTGTTCCGGAATACCGCTTGCCAAAAGAAATACTGGATGCAGAAGTTGACCGGATTGTAAGAATGGGAGTAAATATCCGCCTTAATTATAAAGTGCAGGATGTGCTTACGGAAAAGGAAGCTGGAAATTTTGATGCGGTTTATCTTTCTATCGGTGCTCAGCGGATACATCAGGAAGAATTTGAAAAGGACGATTCTGTTTACATCACAGATGCTTTCTCCTTTTTCAACCAAGTAAAATCTAACTCCTCACCTTATGTACAAAAGAAAGTAGTAGTATATGGTGGTGGTAAACTTGCTTTATACCTGGCCCGTATGGTAAAACGATTTGGTTCAGAAGTGTCAGTTTATTTTCCTGGCGATAAAAAATTAATGCCGGCTTATGATTATGAAACGGAAGATGCACTGGCAGAAGGTGTGGATGTGCAGCTTTTAAGAAGTATCAGCAAAATCGAAAAGAATACCATTACGCTGGAGAAGATGAAAGTAGAAAAAGGAAAAGCTATTGGCACCAATGAATTTGAAACAATCAATGCAGATGTATTGATAAATGCCAATAAACAAGAATCTGATTCCGGGTTCTTACGTTCTGTTCCTGGTATTGCTGTTAATGATGATGGAACCGTAATTATAAATGCGGACCGGATGACAGGGTATGAAGGAATTTTTGCCGGTGGTGATATGCTGCCGGGTGAAAACAGGAGTTCAACTATCGCTATCGGCCAGGGTAAAAAAGCAGCCCGTTATATTAATAGTTATTTAAAGCAGCAATCTTTTGTAAAAGCTGATAAACATCCAACTGCCGGTTACAGAAAACTGCACATGTGGTATAAAACAGATGCTCCTCAAAAAGAACAGGATAAACTGGCGCCTGCTGTTGCCGTAAAAAGTTTTGATGAAGTGATAGGAGGTTTATCAGAACCCGAAGCAAGATTTGAAGCACAGCGTTGTTTGAGTTGTGGTAACTGTTTTGAATGTGATGGCTGCTTTGGCGCCTGCCCGGAAGAGGCAATAATTAAATTAGGAAAAGGCAACCGATATAAGTTCAACTATAATGCCTGCACCGGCTGTGCAGTATGTTATGAGCAATGTCCCTGTCATGCAATAGAAATGATTACAGAACCTGTTAATTCAACTACTGATGTCAAGTAATAAAAAAATAATCGCAACGATAGATGGAAACGAAGCCGCTGCTTATGTAGCGTATCGTGTAAATGAAGTTTGTGCCATCTATCCTATTACACCTTCATCTACTATGGCCGAACTGGCAGATGAATGGGCTTCCAAAGGAATAAAAAATATCTGGGGCTCTGTACCGGATATAATGGAAATGCAAAGTGAAGGAGGTGCTGCCGGTACTGTACACGGGGCATTGCAAACCGGCTCACTCACAACAACGTTTACGGCGTCACAAGGTTTGATGCTTATGTTGCCTAATATGTATAAGATCGCCGGTGAATTAACAGCGACTGTATTTCATGTGGCAGCCCGTTCATTAGCAGCACAGGGTCTTTCTATTTTTGGTGACCATCAGGATGTAATGGCAGCAAGAACTACCGGGTTTGCCATGTTAAGTTCAATCAGCGTACAGGAAGCACATGATTTTGCATTGATAGCACAGGTGGCATCATTGAAATCAAGAATTCCTTTTATTCATTTCTTTGATGGGTTCCGCACTTCACATGAAGTAAACAAACTGGAGTTGCTGAGTGATGAACAAATCAAATCAATGATACCCGATGAGTTGGTTATTGCTCATCGTAAGAGGGGATTGAATCCGGAGCATCCATTCATAAGAGGAACAGCACAAAACCCCGATGTATATTTCCAGGGAAGAGAAACAGTGAATACCTTTTATAATAATATGCCCGGTATAGTAGAAGAAGTAATGAATGATTTTGCTAAAATGACCGGCAGAAAATATGAACTCTTTCAATATACCGGTGCACCTGATGCGGAACAGGTGGTTATCATAATGGGTTCCGGAGGAGAAACAGTATCAGAAACTGTGAATGTATTAAATGCAGCTGGTGAAAAAACAGGAGTTATCCAGGTTCGGTTATACAGGCCCTTCTCACTGGAACATTTTATTAAAGCATTACCAGTATCTGTGAAATCAATTGCTGTGCTAGACAGAACAAAAGAATCAGGAGCAGCCGGTGAGCCAATGTACCAGGATGTGCTGGCAACTTTAGTGGAAGCACTGCAACAAGGTAAACTAAAGAAGCTACCCAATATTGTCGGCGGACGTTATGGTCTTTCTTCTAAAGAATTTACACCAGCCATGGTGAAAGCGGTGTTTGATGAGTTAAAAAAGAAACAACCGAAAAATAATTTTACTGTTGGTATTAATGATGATGTCACTTTCACCAGTTTGGAATATGATTCCTCTTATACTTTAGATGAATCAGAATGGAGACAGGGATTGTTCTTCGGATTGGGCGCTGATGGAACTGTAGGTGCAAACAAGAATACAATAAAAATTATTGGTGAAAATACTGACCTCTATGCACAAGGTTATTTTGTTTACGATTCTAAAAAATCAGGTGCAAGAACAGTTTCACATCTTCGTTTTGGCCCAAAACCAATCCGTGCACCATACCTTATTTCAAAAGCAGATTTCATCGCCTGTCACCAGTTCAACTTTACAGAAAAAGTGGAGATGCTGGAATTCGCTAAAGATGGAGCCACTTTCTTATTAAACAGCCCGTATGATGCAGCTGAAGTGTGGAGTAAATTAACAGGGCAGGTGCAAAAAATGATTATCGATAAGAAATTAAAAGTGTATGTAATTGATGCAACATCTGTAGCAAGAGATACTGGTATGACGGGGCGTATCAATACTATTATGCAGACTTGTTACTTCGCTTTGTCAGGAGTGTTGCCAAGAGAAGATGCTATCAAGCAAATTAAAAAAGCTATTGAAAAGACATATTTTAAAAAAGGACAAAAAGTAATTGATCAGAACTTTAAAGCGGTGGATGCTACACTGGCTAATTTATATGAGGTGGATTATCCTGAAAAAGTTTCATCTGCCCAGCATGATTTACTCACTGTGTCTGATAAAGCTCCTGATTTTGTAAAAGAAGTTACCGCTATTATGATGGCAGGTCATGGTGATGAATTATCAGTAAGTAAAATGCCGGTAGACGGAACCTATCCCAGTGGTACTACACAATGGGAGAAAAGAAATGTGTCAGATTTAGTGCCCATCTGGGAACCTGATGTGTGTATACAATGTGGTAACTGTGCTTATGTATGTCCGCATAGTGT
>JANMFO010000395.1:0-4229 GCA_031374245.1 Chitinophagaceae bacterium
AATTGGCAAAGAACATTTCAATAATTCTGGCAATTATTGCTTGCGTCATAACAAAGGCAACTTTGGGACAAGCGACTCTTAAATCAAACCAAGTCAAACAACTTCTTATTCTTCCCTTTGGGACAATTGCAAAAATGAATATTGAAATCATTGATGGTGACAAACTTGACGATAAAGGTTATTCTGGTGCCTATCTCTTTAAAATTAAAACTGTCGACAGTATCAAAATTTCTAAGCCAATAATAATTGAATTCAAAGATGAAATGGGAAAATTTCCAGCAGATGAATTTCAACTGTATAAATATTTGTATGGTCGAGAGACGGAGTCTCTGACATCCGACACAATCACCTTAATGAAAAAAGAATATGTTGGAAAAGGCTTTACCATATTAGCTTATGAAACTGGTGAATTTTCTGGTGTTCCTGACAATTATTTTAAGTACCAACCCGTAAGACAAGACCGTGGATTTTATTTCAGACACTACATTATTGTGGTTGCAAATTTGACAAAAAAACCAGAGTAACAACAATCTTAAGACTTGACAAAGAACAACTACACACAACTCTGCTCGTTAGAAAATAACTCATTATCCTTTCAAAATCGCATTCCCCACCCCACATTCCAAACATCTTTTCTTACTGCAATACTCATTCTTCAACTCAATCAATGCCTGCGAATCAAAAGCATTTTTGTTTTCTATTTTTAATTGCTGAAAGCCTTTGGTAATGGCATTTTTTTCTGCCGCCGTTTCTTCCAGCCAGCGCAGGGCTTTTTCTTTGTATTTATTTTCATCATGATAATTGCCGTAGGCAAATAAAACCGGGGCAATGGTATTGATGATGATATTATCAATCATCGCTGCTCCCAGTTTTTTCTTTTTAAAAGCCGATGCTTCATCAAACTGGTAATGATAATGCCAGTAGTCATTGGCGGTCACATCAAACCATACTTTAACATTTTTTACAGCATCAGCTTCTTTAATTTTAGAGAACAAATGAGCTGAATCATGGATGAGCATCGCCAACTGAGCCAAACGGATTGTAGGGAAATTCACCGGTCGCATTCTAAGAAAATAGACAGGGATACTGCTGCCACCTGGGTTGAGTTTATACTTCTTTTTATAGAATTCATATTCTTTCTGTAGCATCACCGGGTAATCATCTTTAAAAATTCCTTCCAGTAAACCGGCCTGCCCCAATAACAATGCTTCTAACTGATGTATCTGGCTTTTATGTTTCGCTAAAATATTGATGGAAACAGATTTGGCAATGGCTTCAAACGCATCAGCATTTACTTTCATCCCAAAGTTTTTGGCCAGCAACCACCAAAAGGTTTCTTCCCAGTGATAATTATTTTGCTGTAAATGTGTTTCAGCAATTTTACTTTTCCGCAACAGCCTTTCCACCAGCAACCGGTCTTTCCAGCTTTTCCAGGTAATATCTTTTGCGGTAAGAATACTTTTTTCGCAGGGAATAAAGGAAGTGGCATTCATCAATTCTTCGTAGCGTTCCAATAAAATTTTTGAAACCTTGTCTTTTAATTCTATTACCGGAACAGAATTTTGACTTCCATCATCTTCCCATACCACATGCAGAATAACGTTGTTGTAATTAGTATCGCTTTGATGATTATGTTTTTTCCAGTCAGAAGTTTTAATATGTAACTCCACTGTTCCAGCCCAGGTGGTCTTCCCGATTTTAATTTTAGCATCAGAGAAGTCAGGCCCTTGGTTAGTATTATACTGGCCTGCAAAAAGAACCTGCACCGGCTCACCGGTTAAAGTAGTTAATTCACTTTTATTAAAGTATTGAAATTGCCAGATGAAATGGAGCAGCCGTTCGGTCATGAAAGTTTCAACGTTTAAGGTTTCGGGTTTAAAGTTATCGTGAAATTTATAAACTCCGCCAGCTTTCAAACTATTTTTACTTTGAAGAACTTCAAACTATCAAACCTTAAACCTCAAACTTTTTCAGTTCTCTCACCACCCGGCTCACCGGCAATCCCATTACATTATAGAAATCACCATTAATAGATTTAATGCCCACCACTCCTATCCATTCCTGTATGGCATAGGCACCAGCTTTGTCGTACGGCTTGTATTTATCTACGTAGAATTCAATTTCCTTTACGGTGATGTTATGAAACTCCACTTCGGTAATATCAGCAAATGAAATTTCTTCATCGCCTTTTCGTATCACCACACCGGTTATCACTTTATGTATTGAGCCTGATAAGGCTAACAGAATACTAACTGCATCTTCCCGATGAACGGGTTTGCCAATAATGTTATCTCCTAACACAACGATAGTATCGGCTGCCAGTATCACTTCATCGCTGTTTCTTGATTGCTGAACTGCTAATGCTTTGTTACGGGCAATGTAAACCGCCACTTCATCCGGTTCCAGTCCCGGTGGAAAACGTTCATCAGTTTCTTGCACCACTACTTCAAAAGGCACTTCGGCCCATTCCAATAATTGTTTACGACGGGGAGATTGTGAGGCAAGAATTATTTTATTCATATAAAAAAGTAGAAAAATAGCATAGAAAGAATACCGGTGAACATCACCAGTTTGGTAATCGTACTCAACTGGTGAAACTGTTGCACAGTTGAACTTCTTTTTAGCTTAATCATTATAACCACCAGCGGGAATAAAATAGTGGCAATACCATAAGCAACCGGCAGCCACCATTGAAATTGCAGGATGTAAACCATCACAACGATTAATACGGACAGTAACACAATCAGCCAGACAGCCACATATACTTTTGTTGCATTCACTCCCCATACAATGGGCATTGTTTTACATCCATACTTAGCGTCTCCTTCCATATCTTCCATATCCTTTATGGCTTCACGAATCAATGAAATGATGAAAGCAAAGCCAGCATACAAAATAGCTATACGGAAGAGTTTGTAATGATTACCATCGCCGGCGCCAAAAGCATCTGCTAAGGATACTTTGGAAAAAAATATAATTAAAATTGTCCAGGCGGTTAATAAGGATACTACAATATTGCCTGTCAGTAGTTGTCTTTTAAAACTGGTGGAATAAAACCAGAGTAATGCCACACAAAATATATTACCCAATATCAAATACCATTTTTGCAAAATTGGCAGAGCAAAGGCCGTAAGAACAATACCGGTTATACTCAGCATAAAATGCCAGGCAATAGCCCAGCGGCGACTGATTACCTTATCCACTACCATACGGTGTGGTTTATTGACTTCATCAATATTAATATCAAAATAATCGTTGATAATGTAACCGGCAGCAGCAATCAGCAATGAGGCCAGCACAAGCAGGATGAAATGAACTGTGTCTCCTTCAGGAATAGCCTCTTTATATAAGGTTTGATAAATACAAAATTGAAAGAGTACCTGGCTTAATGCCATAAAAAAGAGATTGGGCAGTCGTACCAAACGAAGAAAGGCTGCTATCAATCTCATGAATAAAATTTTAGGAAAGATAATAAAGAAGTTGGACGTTTATCGCCCTGAGTTTATCGAAGGGTGATTATTAAAGCTCCATTCAGGCTTCGATAAACTCAGCCTGACAACTGCTACCTCGATGTAACATCCACCCTGTAATTCCAATGGTCATTCAGTTTCAACACTTTTTCTATTACTTCCCGAACACAGGCATCACCGCCATTCAAATGTGATATGTACTGAACTGCTTCTTTTACTTCACTTACGGCATCGGCAGGACAAACTGGTAATCCTACAACCGACATGGCAGGCAAGTCAGGCAAATCATCGCCCATGTATAATACCTGTTCTTTGGTTAAGTTATTTTTAGCAATATAATCGGCAACAAATGTTTTCTTATCCAGCACCGACATATGCACATCCGTAATGCCTAATTTTTCCAAGCGATTAATTACCTGCGGAGAATTGCCGCCAGATACCACCAACACCCTGTACCCATTCTTAATGGCCATTTGCAAAGCAAAACCATCTTTTATACTCATCCTTCTTGCCTGCACACCATTTTCCAATACCAGCACAGTACCGTCAGTCAATACTCCGTCTACATCAAAAATGAAAGTGGTAATTTTTTTAAAGAGTTCAAGAATATTCATATGTGCAGATTTGAAGATATGCAAATTTGCAAATTATTGAGGTTTTACATTTGCAGTTCTGCACATTTATACATTTGCATATTTACTTCTGGCTATCTCTCCACTCATATACCCAAGCACTTTGTATCATTTCCAGGTGGCCTTC
>JANMFO010000412.1:0-3157 GCA_031374245.1 Chitinophagaceae bacterium
GCGGTTTCACCTTTCTCATTAATGGCAATCATTTGTGCAATCTCCTTTTTGATATTCACCATTTTTTCCAGCACAGCAGGTGCATCAAAGCCTTTTGAAATGTCATCTTTTGTTTGCAGTAGTTGTACCCCTTTTCCATCATAACCGCCTTCACCTATTTTATGTGCAGCGGGCAGAAAATCAGTCGTCTCATATACTTCGGCTAAGTTTCCGGTTACTTTAAATTCAGCAGTAGGAATCTGGTTTTGCTGGTAATACATTTTCTGAAAAATCTTGTTCTTGATGGTTTTCAGTACCGATGGTTTGGGATATACTTTTACTCCTTCCTCTTCTAACTTCTCCAATGCTTCCACATTTACATTTTCTATTTCGATAGTTATTGCATCCAGCCCCTTACCAAAATTATACACTGCATCAAAATCCTTAATATCACCTTTGGTAAAATGATGGCACAGATGTGCTGCAGGGCATTCCTCATCATTTTCCAGCACAAATGTTTCCACCGGGTAATTAGCTGCTGCCTGTAATAACATACGGCCGAGTTGACCGCCACCGAGTATTCCAATCTTGAGCGTAGACGAAGGAGTTTGCATATGGGCAAAGATAAGGGTAGTGATTAATACAATTTATTTAACCACCGGCAGTGCTGTCCTGAGTGAAGCCGAAGGATCATCGTCTGTTACAAGTTTATTCTGAGCAAACGAAGGGCACTCTTCAGGGTTCTGTTCTTCACCTGGCATTTACATGGTGTACTTTTAGTTTTCTAAGTTTCCTTTCGAAGTGTCACCAGTTTGTTGATGTCAGCAAATATCTTTCTGGAAGTTGTGACTTGTTTTCAAATTGTATTGTATTTATTTACAGACAACCTGACGAATATACATTACGGCCTAAGCGTTTCCACTTAATAGATAATATAATTCAATCATTGTATGTTGTTTGCTAACTAAATTTGTAAGTATAACAGTGCAATTTTTTACGATATCAATCGTATAAACTTCCGGGGATATTCTAAAAATCACTGAAGCAATATAATTTTTGAATCAATTATAACTTTAGGAAGTGTAATTGAAATGATCTCTTAATAACCCAATACTACCCATCATGAAATTCTATTTAAGAAGAACCATACAGTTATTCATTTTAGTTTTCATCGGACTTTTTTCGCAGGCACAAACAACAAATACATATACGTCACCCACTACATGGACCGTACCTGCTACTGTTACTACTCTTTCCATAAAAGTGTATGGCGGCGGCGCCGGTACTGGTGGCCAGGATTGTGGTGCCGGCTGCACTAATGCTGCTGCAAGCGCCGTGGGTTATGTAATTGCCAGCTATACTGTTACTCCGGGTGATGTTATAGGTATTTTTCCGGGAGGTAAAGGTGTTAATGGAAGTAACAGTGTTACAGGAACTGGTGGGGGAGCTGGTGGTGCAGATACTTATCCTTCACTGAATTTCAATGGGGGCACCGGTGGAAATGCAGGGAGTTCGGGATCGTCGGGTGGCGGCGGTGGTGGTGGCGCTGCTTCAGTAGTAACCATCAACTCTACAATAAAAATCGTTTCCGGCGGTGCCGGTGGCGGGGGCGGAATGGCAAATATGGCTAACTCAGGACTAGCGGGCAATTCATCAACTTCTTCCAACGGCACAAATACCGGCGGTAATGGTACTTCGGCAAGTGGCGATGGTGGTGGTGGTGGTGGTGGCGGTGGTGGTCAGTTTGCATCAGCAGGCGGCGGTGTTCATGCGGCTGGTGGAGAAACTGCAGGTAACGGTGGTTTCCGTGGTGCCAACTCGGTAAGCGGAGCAAGCATAGTTACCACTAATGGAACTATCGCCTGGACCAGCGCAGGACAAATTGAAATTACTTTTCTTTCAACATTACCTGTAACCTGGCTAAGTTTTACCGCCACTAAGCAAAGTACTGACGTGGCATTAAATTGGAGTACAGCAACAGAACAAAATACAAAGGACTATAAAGTACAGCATAGTGTAAATGCTGCTGATTGGAGCGATATTGGTACCGTGGCGGCTGCGGGCAACAGTAATATTGTGGAGCAGTATTTTTTTATTGATAAAAACCCGGTTAGCGATTTAAATTATTATCGCTTGTTACAGCGGGATGTGAATGGCACTATAAGTTATAGTAAAGTGGTCAGTTTAAATTTTTCGGATACTGAAAATATGCTGAAAATTTATCCAAACCCGGTAACCGATGGTGTGATTACCGTTAGTTTAAAACAGGCATCATTAGTAGCGGTGTATAATAGTGTTGGTGCAAAAGTGATGCATAAAAATCTTCCAGCAGGTAAACAACCACTCACTTTATCACAATTACCCAAAGGCACCTATTACATGAAAGTAAAAGGGGAAGGGGTTTTCTTCGTTATACAATAGGTTGAACAATGTAATTTTTTTTATAGCCGGGTATAAAAATGTAACCGGCTATAACCATTGTTGAAGTTTTGTTTGGAAAGACTGGGAAAATAAGCATTAATAGCAGTGTGTAATAAACTATTGAAACAGGTGTTTGTGGTAGTAAAAAATAACAGCTTGTACCAACCTGATTATTGTTCAGCTAAACCGTAAAAAAGACTAAAATTTATTTGGTTTTTTTCACAGTTCATGTTGTACGTTCGTCCTTTCTCCGTGGTCATCTATAATGTGGGACTGTGTCGCACCCTAGAGTGTTGCCTGTGCCTTGGTGCATCGGCTAATACTACTGCATCATTGCTTTATTTTTTTCTGCCACTCATCCTCAAACACAACCTGAAATTCAAAGTCATGGTCTGCCTCATTTAAAGTTGATAGAAGTTTATTGCTGAAAAAACAGGTAAGAGTTAGTAAGATTTAAGGAGTTAGGATTTAAGATTAAGAAACTTTAGCCAAGAAGTATCTTAATTATTATATCATGAATGTTCTCATTTCTTATACAGATTTCTAACCTGTGGCAACAAAGCAACTAAAATGAGTGGAATAGCATAAAGCATATAGAAAGTTTGTAGCCAGCCAACGCCTTGTATATATATTGTTTCAACTTGTATCCAAATGATAAGTGCAAAAGCTACATAAATACTGAAAGTCCAGGCCCAGTGCATATCCTTAAAAAAGTTGAATCGATCTGCAAATACAGAGTTTGTTTTTTTTAGCAGTG
>JANMFO010000441.1:0-14952 GCA_031374245.1 Chitinophagaceae bacterium
CTTGCGGGTCGGATGAACCCTGCTGTGCCGGCCAGATATGTAGCTGGCAAAAACTGTTGCCTTCTTTCTTCTCATACACTATGCGTTGTTTTTCTTCCTTCAGTTTAAATGTGGTAGGAGGAGTGAATGAAAAAATATCATAAATCTTTGTTTGTGCATCCGCACAGGATGTATTACAACTGACTAATAATAAAAAAATTATCTTTTTCATAGAAACAAGTGATAATCTATTAACTAATTTACAAAAATTCCATTCGCTTCTCCCGTGTATGAATATATTATTGTTTAATAATTTTATGCACTTCTGTGTTATTACCCGTTTGCACCTTCAGTAAATACATCCCTGCCGGCAAGTGACTCAGGTTGAGTGTTTGGCTATTGCTTCCTTGCAGTACCGGTTGTTCCAGTACAAGTTGCCCGTTTGTATTCAACAACCGGATGGTTTTATTGCTGGCCTCTTTAAAATAAATGGTAGTGTTATTTTGAACAGGGTTAGGAGTGATTAAAACATTATTTGTTATAACGTTATCCAGCACTACAACTGCTGAGTAAGTAAACCTGCCATCCAAATCAATTTGTTTAATGCGGTAATAGTTTTTACCTAGAACAGGGGATCTATGTATAAATTGATAGTGTTGTGTTATACTGCTGTTACCAGCGGCTGCTACAGTATCAATTTTTATATAACTGATTCCATTACTGCTGTATTCAATTTCGAAATGTTTGGTATTAGTTTCTGATGCAGTGGCCCATTTGATATTTGCGTTGCCATTTTGCAGCTGGCCGTTTACAGAGAGCCATGTAACGGGTAGAATGACACTACAAGAAGATCCAGATGGCGCATCGCCTGTAATTGTCCATCCCTTTGCTACTGTTAAATTAGTTCTTGCTGCTACGGCATTGGTGCCGTATTGCCTTAAGTCAGCTCCTAAGCTTCTGCCATTAGGCGTAGATGGATTAGCACTCCAACCTATCAATGTTGCAGAGTAATTATTACAATCCAAACCGCTATTGTCAAGCATATTGCTCAAGTCAACTCCCGGGTTAAAAGTCCATGAGCCGATACTTTGGTTAAAAACACTTGCTTGGGACAACATAAATGTCATATCGGTAACAGCAGCCGTATTCCAGGAGCCGATATTTCGGTTAAAGACACTTGCTCCGGAAAACATAAATGGCATTTCAGTAACAGCAGCCGTATTCCAACTGTCGATAGAATTATTTCCGCCATTATCAAAGCTACTTGCTCCGCCAAACATTCCTGACATATTGGTAACAGCAGCAGTATTCCATGAACCAATGTTTTGGTTAAAGGCACTTGCGAGGTTAAACATGAGAGTCATATTGGTAACTGCAGCGGTATTCCACGCTGCTATATTTTGGTTAAAGGCACTTGCTTGCTGAAACATTTGTTGCATATTGGTAACAGCAGTGGTATTCCATGAGCCGATGTTTTGGTTAAAGACAGTTGCTCCGGAAAACATAGATGATATATCAGTAACAGCAGCCGTATTCCAGTTGATGATAGAATTATTTCCGCCATTATCAAAGGCACTTGCTAACCAAAACATATTTTTCATATCTGTAACAGCAGCCGTGTTCCAGGAGCCGATGTTTTGATTAAAGGCACTTGCTCCAGCAAACATAAATGACATGTTAGTAATCGCAGCGGTATTCCAGTTGTTGATAGAATTACTTCCACCATTATTAAAGGCACTTGCTACCCTAAACATATTATTCATATCGGTAACAGCAGCCGTATTCCAGGAACCGATATTTTGGTTAAAGGCAATTGCTTCTGAAAACATGCTTTCCAGGATTGTAACAGCGGCGGTGTTCCATAAGCCGATGTTTTGGTTAAAGGCATCAGCTCTGTTAAACATAAATGCCATATTGGTAACGGCAGCGGTATTCCAGGAGCTGATATTTTGGTTAAAGACACTTGCTCCAGAAAACATAGATGACATATCGGTAACAGCGGCGGTATTCCATGAGCCAATATTTTGATTAAAAGTACTTGCTCTGTAAAACATCAGGAACATATTGGTAACAGCAGCGGTATTCCATGAGCTGATGTTTTGATTAAAGGCACTTGCCTCATAAAAAAGACCCTGCATATTGGTAACAGCAGCGGTATTCCAGGAGCCGATGTTTTGGTTAAAGGCATTTGTTGACGCAAACATGTATGACAAATTGGTTACAGTACCTATATTCCAGGTGTTGATATTAGCAGGCGAATTCAGGTTGGTACATCCCTCGAACATTTGTTGCAAACTGTTAACACCGGATAAATTTGGCACATCAGTAGCAGTTACCTGCAGATTTGTACAACCCTGAAATGCATTTGCCATACTTGTCCAGGCTGTGCTGCCCCATTGTTCTACCTGGGTAAGCCTGTTACGGTCTGCATCATAATTGATAAAGATTCTTTGAAAGTTGGCGGGCACTATTTGTAAACGAATAGTGGCACCAGCCGGTAAACCTGTTATGGTGAGTGGTGAACCACTCCATGAGCCGCTGCCTGATGCACCGGATGGAATTTGTTGCCAGGTGTAATTGACCGTGCCACTGGTTGAAGTACGAATAGATAGTTGTGTTGGGCCAGAGCCAGCAGTGGCAAGGTTCCATTGGGTGATGAAATTTTGGGCTGTAAGCAATGGACAGGAAAAAATAATTGCCAGAATTAAAAGGTATATATTTTTTTTCATAACTGTTGATTTAACTGAACACAAAACTTCAATTAAATGAAAAAGAAAACAATCCCCTGAACACCTGCTTTTACTATCCCCTGAACAGGGGATTTTGTATAAAAAGTTGGAAATATGCTGAATGATACTCTACTTTTAATAATAATTTTTATAAGAATATTAATTAATGAACCGATTTCTTCTTTTATTGCTATTACTACCAATGAAGCAATTATATGCTCAGCCTGATGCAACAAAAGATAGCTTGTTGAAAGTATTGTCTGTCGCTAAAGAAGATACCAACAAGGTGCTGACATTAATTACAACAGGGCAATATGTGGAGTATAATAATTTAGAAGAAGCAAAAAATTATTATTTACAGGCAAAAAATTTGAGCGAAAAGCTGAATTATACAATGGGCATTTTAAAATACTATGCCAACTATACAGCAGTATTAAATATTCAGGCCAGGTTTGATTCCGCTCTTGTTCTCACAAAAAAAGCATTGCAATTAGCCACTCAGTTTGGAAATGAGGAACGGATTATTATAGCCCAGCAAAATCTTTCCGCCACCTATTCTTATTTACAGGATTATGAAAGTGCCTTACAATACCTGATACCATCAATGGCTTATTTTGAAAAAATAAATAATGATGCCCGGTTAAGCCTCATTTATGATAACCTCGGTGTGATATACAGGGAAACAAAACAGTATGATAAATCACTCGGATATCATAGTAAAGCGTTAGCTATTGCCAGGAAGTCGGGTAACAATTATGATATTGCCAATGTGTTGACTAACATGGGTAATGCTTATACCAGTTTAAAGAAATATGATACGGCACTGACTGTGATGCAGGAATCCCTGCTCATTGCTAAAAAAGAAAACTATGATAATATAGAATCAAATGTTACAAGCAATATCGGCGCACTTTTAATAAAGGAGGGCAGATACGACAGCCTAAACTATTACTGTGGCGAAGGATTACGGCTTTCAGAAAAATTGGGAGATAGCCTGAGCATGGTAAATAATATTTATGGTTTGACATTGTATGCTTTTTATAATCGAGATTTTAAAAAAGGCCAAGAGTTGGCTATTACAGGGTTTGCTATGGCACAACAAAGAAATTTTACAGAACCATCACAATTATTTGCTGATATTTTATCTGAACTGGCACTGGTAAAAGGCGATTTAAAAAACTACGATTATTACAACCGGTTAAGTATTGAATTAGCTGAGAAATATTTTAATGAACAAATGCAAAAAAATGTACAGGTGCTGGATAAAAAATTTGATACAGAGAAAAAAGAACAGCAATTAATTATTCAGCAGGCAACCATCAATAAAAAAAATACCCTTAACTATATTTTAATCGGCAGCACTGTTGCTTTATTGTTAATTTCATTACTTACTTATCGTACCTATACCCAAAAAAGAAAATTACAGGAGCAAAAAATAGCAGAACTCGAAAAGGAAAAATTATTATCTGCCACACAATCACTTTTAAAAGGTCAGGAAGATGAACGAAGCCGCATGGCAAAGGATTTGCATGACGGGCTGGGTGGTTTGCTTAGTGGCGTTAAACTTCAATTAGGAGCTATGAAAGGAAATTTAATTTTATCAGAAGAACATGGCCGTACATTTAATAATGCACTCGGCAAGTTAGACGAATCCATTAGCGAAATGCGCCGGGTGGCACATAACATGATGCCTGAAGCATTAATGAAATTGGGATTGCAGCAGGCATTACAGGATTATTGTGATGGTTTGTCTGAGACGCAGCCATTTACTATTAATGGTGAATTTCACGGGTTGGAAAACAGAATGGAACCATCTGTTGAAATAGCAGTATATAGAATTGTACAGGAGCTACTCAATAATGCGGTGAAACATTCGCAAGCCACTACCATATTGGCACAAGTGATGAGGCAGGAGAATAACCTCTCTATTACTGTAGAGGATAATGGCGAAGGCTATAATATAGATGAAGCAACGGCCAGGCATGGTGCAGGATTAAAAAATGTTCAGTCAAGGGTTGACTATCTGAAGGGACAAATAGATATTAAGTCAACAGTTGGCAAGGGTACTTCTGTTCATATTGATTGTATAATTGATGGTGATGCTTAAAATAAAAGTATTAATAGTGGATGACCACCCTATGGTATTGGAAGGGATGAGTGCTATGCTGGCACAAATTGAGTTTGTGGAAATTGCCGGAACTGCTGCCAATGCATATGAGGCTATACAACAAATAAAGCTAACTCCACCCGATATTGTGATTACGGATATTAATATGCCTGAGGTAAGTGGAATAGAGCTGGCATTAAAAATCAGGAAAGAGTTTCCTACCGTGAAAATAATAGCGATGAGTACGTTTAAAGAACGGAGCTATATCTCTCAAATGATACAGAATGGTGCAGCTGGTTATTTGGTAAAGAGTGCATCAAGGGAAGAAATTGAAGAAGCAATTTTATCGGTATATGAAGGCAAATTGTATATGAGCCTTGATATAAATTTATCAACGGCTGATAAACAGGAACTGACTGATATGCCAGTACTCAGCAGCCGTGAAAAAGAAGTGCTTGTGCTTATTGCAGACGGGTTTACTAACCCGCAGATTGCTGGTAAATTGTTTATTAGCCTGCATACAGTGGATAGTCATCGAAAAAACCTGTTGACAAAGTTTGCTGTAAATAACACAGCCAGTTTAATCAAATTGGCTGCGAAGTATAATATGGTATAAGCCATTTTATCCTAACAACTGGCCAACTTTCACTGTATTACTCATCATCTCCCTCACTGCTCCTTTTATATTTTCGCATCATATCCACATTCCCATTGCAGTTCTTTTGTGTTCAGTGTTCTAACCAGATACCGGGAATTAGGGTTTCAAAAAGGACTAGTTAACAGCAAATGAAAAAATGGTTGTACTGCCATCCATGCTTCCCATACCCATCCCCATTGTGGTAAAAGCATATTCTCCTCTTGGCAAAGATTTATCAATTACAAGTTCCCAATAACCTTCCTTTATTTTTTTTACGCTGAAAGTAAATTTTTCGCTGGACTTAATTTTTTTACTGGCAAATGGCATGGCACCACCACTTTTCTGCATAAGGATTTTTCTTTTCCCCTTTTCGCTTTCAATCTTGTATAGAATAATGGTACTGGCAGGATCACTCATACCTCCCATACTACCCATTCCCTGCATCATAGCAGGGTCCATACCATTAGCCCTCATTATCGAATCTCTTTGGGAAGATGAAGCAGAGGCAGAAGCTCCTGTTGAATAAACAAATGAAAGCCTGTTCCCAGAACTTAGCCTTACAGCCGACTTTTCCCCTTCAATAATATAACCGTTTTCATAACCACCTATACCACCCATTTTTGTTTTGGCTTCCATTTTTGAAGAACCTTTTTCTAACCTGATAACAGTGTGAGTGCTATCTTTTTTTAGTAGGTACACTTCATTAGTGAACTCAGGCTCAGGATATTTTTGTGCATGAAGAACAAGGCTATAGCATACAACGGTAATAGATAAAATTAAATATTTCATGATTCTTTCTTTTTTGAAGTAGAAGATTATTTACCAAAACGCCATCCTGCATAAACCTGGAACAGATTATTTTTTACATCTACCTTAGGAATAAAAGAAGGTGTAGTGCCGGGTGTTGCAGTGGCCATATCCTTATATAAATTGCCGAGGCTTATATTTACTCTTGCACCAATCAATAATCCTTTAATGGGATGTACTTCCACACCGCCGCCGTAACCATAGTCAAACTTATTATAGTAATCCATGATTTTGCCATAAGGATTGCTGCTACCGCCGGTATTATTACTGCTGTCTGCTTTAGCACTAATTAAAAAAGCCATTTGTGCCCCCAGCAGCACTGAAATATATTTAGTAATATTAATAGACATGTACTGTGGCATCATAACATAATCAAGATTTACATTTCCGGTATTGGTGCCACTTTTATAATTGTAACCTTGGCGGGAAAATGATAATTCTGTACGGGAACTGATAATTTTTTTAGAAGCTGGTGCCAAAACTAAAGCAACATTAAAACCAGATCGGCTGCTATTGCTGATAGAAGAGGCCTTGGTAATATTAGCAAAGTTCAGCCCTGCTTTTATACCAAATTGACTGAAGGACAATGCCGGAGTGCAGATGAGTAAAAGGATAAGATGTTTTTTCATACTAAAACAATTTTAATGAGTTAGAAATTCTGTTTATTCTATGATTCTTAAATATGCAATTAAGGTTGTAAAATTTTATTCTCTTATTCCCGGTACACCCCTGTGTAAAAAATTTTCATCGTTGTTTCATAAAACTCTCTTCGTATCTCCATTCTCCCGACCTGATGATTAGCCGGTATATACCAGCACCCAGTTCGGGCAATTGCAACCATTGCGACTGGTAATCCATTCGCTTGTTCAGGCAGAGCCGTCCCTGCATGTCATACAATTGCAGCTGCATGTCCTTCACATTCATGTTTCCGGTCTGTATATACACACTATTCTTTACTGCATGGGTTGGATAGATTTTTTCAATAAATGCAGGAATACCATCCGGCTTAATAATAATGGTATTTGAATAAGTGAATTGCCCGTTATGATCCACTTGTTTCAGCCTGTATTGCAGGGTGCCCCTGTTGGGAACTGCCGTAGCATCTGTCCAGCTATATGCAGTGGGTGTTTGCGAATTGCCATCAGGATAGGCAGAATTTTTTCTGCCGATTGAACTGAAATTATTTTCATCCGTATATTTTCTTTCTACATTAAAATAATTATTGTTGTACTCGGCCAGTGTTGTCCAGCTTAAATACGAAGCATTGTTTCCCCATCTGCCAGAAAGTACCAGGCCTGTTACGGGCAAAGCATTGCCGGGGGAACTAAGCGTCCATCGGGAAAAATTTGCAATGCCTGTTTTTTCTACATAGTTGGTGGTAGTATTCCTGCTGGTAAAACCTTGCACTGTCCAGTTGGTATTGTTGGAGCTTTTCCAAAGCACCAGACTATTCTCATCAAGGCTGTTTAATTCTGCATCAAAATAACTGAAGCGCAGCGTAGCATTCAATGCAGTATTGCTGGCAGGAAGTATATCGTAGTACCGGAGAATGGAATTTCCACCTCCTGATCCGTTGGCTTGTGATTGATGCCCTCTCCGGATAGTGACAGCACCCAAATTCTGTGATGAGGTGATGATAGCACCGAGATTTGCGGGGTTAGCAGATGCTGGGGCATTGAGCGTAGTGGTAACAATCAGTTGTCCCCCATTACCACTTATAACTCGGCTGTTTCCGTTTTCAGTTTCCAGGAAAGCAGCATTACTCAGGTTGATATTATTATTATTTAGATCAATAAGGCCTGAGGTAAAAACAATTTTACCATTCACATCAATTGATCTTTGCAGAATCAGTTTATTACTTCCTGTTTTTGCTATTTCCAGTTCATTAAAAGCAGATTGCTGTGAGCCGGAGATTTGGCTGTTGGCACTACCAGTAAAAGTAAAGCGGCCATTGGCAGCCACTGTGATGGTGCCATCATTTACCAAGCCGATATCCTGTAACATAATCTGTGCATTACCGCCCAGGTAAAGGGTAGCTCCATTTTGTATGGTGAGTTGTGCTATAGCAGAAAGAGAAAAGATACAGGCTGCGATAAAGAAAATATATTGTTTCATAATAAGATGTACATTTTAACTTTATGTTGTTGGTGCTGGCTAAGCGCAAAGTCATGGCGCAACAGCAACAACGTTGTAAAAAATTGGTGTGATCACTAATTCGATTAATTCGATCTTTCACCTAACTGCCAGCTTGTTCCAACACCCACTGGCACAGCATCCCGAAGATCCGGTAAACCAAAATGGGTGGTGCCATTACCGCCATAAGTGGTACCGATGATAGCAAAGAGTATCTCATTCCCAATTACGGTTAGAAGTTGCCCATTACAGATGGCCCAGCCAAAAGGTGAATTATTACCAGAAAATAATTTGATCTCCCCAATATAAGTTCCGTTTACAAAAGGAGGGCTTTGTGAAGGAAATGCACCCTGCAGGGCAATAATATAATTCAGACCAAGCCCTACATACCCTTTTCTAAAACCAACTTGTCCATTAACATCATTTTTTATCAGGAAATCTGATTGACTGCCTCCGGTTGCAATGATCAGTGAATTCGTTTTTGTAGTGCCCGCCACCTCTAGTTTTTGAGACGGTGTGGCAGTGCCAATGCCTACGTTTTGCGAAAATCCAGATGTGTAAATTAACAGACCGGCTGCAATGAGAATAATTGTTTTCATCAGAAATAATTTATATGGTTATAAAAATTCAGCTTGTTACCTCGTTTTGTTTCATAAAAAAGAAAAATCAGGGTACGGTTTAATCACTGCTCTTCCAGTCAATACCAAAAGCAAAAACAGTAAATTCTTTTAGTTCCATATTTTTTACCCATACAAATCCATATTCCCCGGCTTCTAATTGTTCTGATAATTGTATCTGGTAATTATCTTTTGAAATCATTTTAACACTGAAGCTCATCAGCTTTCCTTTTGCTTCATCTTTATTATTTAATACACCTTCTTTGGAGGTAATGGTTACTTCCCGGTTCTGCTCAACAGGTATAAACTGGTAGAGTTTGATGTAGGAAGTAAGGTCAATTACATCACCACTGGTTTTGATAAAAAATACAATATCTTTTTTTGCTACAAAACGTATTTTGGAAGAGGTGGCATCCATACTCAGGAATTGTTTGGCACCTTTCAATCCCAGCGTTTTCTTTTTTGTTACCATCAGCGCATTGGCATTTTCTAATTTGATAAGTTTGTTGCCCTCTTTATCATAATAATATGGCTGGTTGATAAACTCGGGTGTAGGTAAAACAACTTCCTGAACGACTGCCGGTTTTACAATCGGTTTTGCCGCCGGTTTTTTAGCAGGGTTAGCCTGATGCTTTACGATAATTGTATCATATTTTGCCCCTTTTTTTACTACCTGGCCCTGCACATGTGCCGGTAAGCACAGAGAAATAATGAATGAGGACAATACAAAGATTAAACTCTTTTTCATCCGTATAATTTTAAAACAATTAAACTTACCGGATTGCCGGTTTCTCAACAATAGAACAAAAACTGGTTTTCAACTGTAATTACTAATTTAAAAATAAGTGAATGCCTGTCTCTGCCTGTCACCCGAAACAGTGATTCTGGCTGTATTCAGGAAAATCACCGGAAATGGTGTACTCGTAACTTCTACCAGTAATTAATCATCTTTTAACTTTCTAACTGTGACTTTATAATAGCCGCCAGGAACAATCGAGTTTTCAATTACCTGTTCCCCTTCTTTGGCAAAAAATCTAACTGAAAGTGGGTAAGCAAAAGAGGCAGCAACCTTATCCGTAGCTTTTTCGGTGGTGGATGTAAATTTTTTACCGCTTTTATCTGTACAAGTGATCCGGAATGTTGAATACACCATTCGGGCAGGGATAAAAGAAATATCAACGAACGGGTAATTGGGTGCTTCGGCAGGAGTTACTTTTATTTCCTTTACGCCTGTAATGTGTATATGCCCATGGTTAAGGCCTGCGTTTATCAGTGTAGATTTACAACCGGTTGCAACAAATTCAAGCTTATCAGTGCTATTTTTATTTTTTGTCTCTATAAGCCTTGCGGTTTTGCCCTCCAGGGATACTACAAAACTACCCTCGTCTATATATGAAAAATTTGAACCTTCCTGCTTGCTTTCAATTTCCACCTCGTAAGCATTATCATAAATAAGAATTTGAGTTTTCAGTTGCTTGGACCTAATAGTCTTGTGATTGCCTGTGTAAGATACCCACACCAAATCTACTGATATGGTCACCGGGTTATTATCGGGTATATTAGCCGGAGCGGTATACTCATTCCATTTTGCCTCTGATTCATCTACTCTTCCTTTTTGCAGAGTACCCACAGATACATTCCCTTTTATTACCCCATCTACATACCATATTGCATTTTCCGGCGGCTTCATCGTTTTAAGTTTTGACAAGCCACTTTGGTCTTTATCCTCCTGGTTTGCAAATACTCCCGAAATAAAAACAAGTGCAGATTTTTTTACTTTAAGTCTGTACTCACCACCAAGAGTTTTCAATTTTAGTTTATCAAAAGTTGCCCAGATACTAAAATGATTGATAATGCCACTAATGGTTTTTGCTACGGTATCGAGAGTGAAGTCGTTAAGACCATACCATTGCCCTTTATCATCCTGCATGGCAATTCCCATTAATAACTGAGCACTATCTTTCGATTCTTCCGGGTTGTAATGAAATACAATTTGTACTGGTTGCTGAAATTGTATGCCCGATGGTTCTAAACGATAAGCCTGTCCATTGCCATTCGGCATCAGGTTGGTAATGGGCTGAATACTAATAATAGTATTTTTTGAAACAGCTCCGGGAGGGATAATTAATTCCAGGTTTCCCTCCCTTGAAATAAGAGTGTCACCTTCCTGATTCATTGTCTTTTCTGATATTTTGCCATTGGGTTTTCCTATCTCACTAATGACTTCTTTAGTAGTAGTATCCTCAGCACTATTATTCTGTGCCGATAAATTAGCTGATACAAACAAAATGGTAATAACCATTATTTTTTTCATAGCATAATTTTTTGTCCCGATAAATTTTAGGAATGTCTATTGCCTGTTCAGAGGATCGTCATTAAAACTAATCCTAAGTGTTGCGGGACTTAATTGGCTTTTGTCATAATCCGTTCCCATAAATGCAATTTTTACTTTTCTTCCGTCAGTATAATTGAATGTGATAGTATAATCTTTTACATTGTAAGTGCCTGCACCAGGTTGAAACCCGGGGTTCACACAAGTAGTTCCTTCATGATTCAAAATTCTAATGGCACCATTGTCGTTAAATTTTCCATCAGCCGTAAAAGTGATAACGGGGATTATTCCATAAGCTTCACTCATTTTATAAGTGCCACTGAACCTTGCACCATCAACAGTATTTTTTTTATAAAAATGCCAATCCATTTGATTTTTGGTGATAACGAGTTTATTACCCTCTGTTCTGAATGGAATATCAGCGAAGAGCATTTTTAAAACCCCTCTTCCGTTACTGAATGTATAAGTTCCCCAGTTCCGTGGAAATAATTCCGGTGGTATGCGGCTGTTTAATTCATTCAATCCTTCGGTAGGGAATTTGGGGCCAAAGTAAACCTGCCCGTTGTTAAAAAAGATAGGTACAAAAACATCCAGCCGTACACCCGTAGCTGCACCTGTTGATTGAATGGTTCCTTCCCACACACCAATGATGCCATTGCCATCAATAGTGCCATTTTTCAAAGCCGGCGCATTAAAGTCGGTAAACTGCAATGAGTATAAAAGATTTTCAATATCATTTCGATAATTTATTCTGTCGGTTGCATAATATCTTGATACGCCGCCACAATATTTTCTTGATTCTAAAATGGCAATCCGTTCAAAACGGTTATTGATTTTAATCACGAATAGTTCAAGGCCAAGTTCATTGCTGGTACCCACCTGAATGCCGCCCCTGCCCCGTATGTATTCCCAGCCGTTAAATGATTTTTGTGCGGCATTCTTGCTGTACTTTCCATCTGCCTGGTACATGCTGGTGCCATTATACATTTTAGTGGCTTCTTCAAAACTTTGTGCAAGAGCTTGTTCTAATGTACCCCCAGCATTCAGCGGCTGCATTATTTGTATAGCGAGATGTTCATCAGCCGGTAAGTCTAAAGGTTTAAATACAATACCATCTGAAAATATTTGGTGACTCCAACCCGCAGGCGCAGTATAATTTATTAAACCAAAATTTCCTGTACCGCTGCTTGTTGTTTGCGAAGGAACAGTATTGTTGTTACCCGTTGTTACTGTTTTTGTTTTATCTAAATCCATCGTTGCAAATAGGGCATCTATCTGTGCAGTATAGGCTTCATCGTTTAGTGATGTTCTTATACTCATTGTTTTTCCAAAACCGCTTGCAACAGTTAAAATGATATACAATTCTGCCCCATCTAATTTTATGGGGGCGGCGGCTGTAACAACTTCCCATCCTTCTGCAGTGGTTTGTGTTTCTGTTTTAGGATTGGCTTCCGCTTTATAAGGTGTTACTACTAATGTATTCCACTCCCTTTCAAAATCCTTTTCTGCATCACCGGTACTGGCAGTACTGGCAAACATGGCAATTACACAAAAGCTGCCGTTGGTCAAATTTACATTTGTATAATTTACAACACCGGGTTTGGCCTCTTTCTTAAAGTCTTTAGGTGGCTTGTAAGTGGCTATGTCAAATGTTTCTGTTTGAGACAATGCCTGTGCGGAAATTGATGCCATGAAAACAGAAAGCACAAGAGTGCGATGCAACAGACGATGCCATAAAATACTGAAGCTGGCAAATAAAAATTTTAAACTGATTGTATTATTCTGCTTCTTCATATTGACTTGTTTTAGGATTCCATTCATGTTTGCAAAATGTTGTTACCATTCCATCGGCTGAAAGTTTGCGGATATAACTATTATTTGAATTGCTGCGGTCTGTTATAAATAAATTACCATCTCTGTCAAAGGCAATACCATTCGGTGCATCAAAACGGGCCGTCAATGCTTTGCCATCAACATATCCTGGCTCAGCAGCTCCTGCCGGATTACCGCTGAAATTAAATTTACCTGTGCCTGCCACTGTCGTCACTTTATTATTGGCAACCTTAATGATGCGGTGCAGCCTTGAATCTGAAATATAAATATCTCCATTCTTAGCCAATGCAATACCACTGGGAGCAGTAAGCACCGCCGTAGCAACAGGGCCTTCCTTGTATATAGAGTTCAACACAGTTTTATCGCATTGCCCTGCAACTGTTGTAATAATTCCTGCCGGGGTAATTTTTCTTATGCAGTGACTTGCATTGCAGCAGATATATAAATTACCTGCTACATCGCAAGCAAGGCCTCTTGGATACCTGATGACAAGATTGCTTATACCATCTTTTATTGTAGTAACATAACCATCCGCACTAACTTTCCTAATACAATATTCACCGGTGTTTGCCCCGGCCTGTGCATAGTCGGTAATGTAGATAGTTCCTTTATTGTCTATTGTAATATTTTCCATGTTCCAAAAAGCGGCAGTAAGCCTGTTGCCATCTTTCAATGCAGCGGTCATGGTTCCTGCAATAGTGGTAACAAGTGCATCGGGGCTTATTTTCCTGATTCGCTGGCCATCGGCTATATATAAATTATCTGCCGAATCAATGGCAATGCCTTCTGTATCGTTAAACCCGGCTTCTTTTCCTTTTCCATCTCTGCTGTTGCGGCCACCACCAGCAAATAATTCCGCTTTACCCTGAGAAGTTATTTTAATAATCCTGTTATTTTTACCTGTTACAAAAGCATTGCCCTTACTATCCATTACAATTCCAGAAGAAGCATTAAATGCGTTGTTGAGCTTTTGGGGTTGCGCTGCAAGTTCAATTGCAGAAAAAAAAGAACACAGGAACAGCATTCTGTTAAAAAATAGTTTATTCATATAGTTAATTATTATCCGGGGTTATAAATGTTTACGTTTTTGTTTAACTGTACTTCGGGCTTAGGCCCAATCATCCCTTTAAAAGGGCCTTCATTAAAATTGCAGCCGGAGTTAATACCAAACGCAGCACTGACACCAGCTTCTTTTTTTGTCAACTCTCTTTTTACTTCTATAGATTTTTTAGAAGCCACTTCTTTTTCTCCTTTTACTTCGGCACCTGCAGAAACTTTTGCCCCAACTTTTAAACCGAAGTCTGATACTTTATTGTCTCCATCAAAAGTTATAAATAAGGTTTCGCTTACACCAGCACTTACTTTAGCTTCTAACGGTCCAACAGTTATTTTTCCGATATTCAATGTTGCGCCAATGCCTACGCTAAGCGTCGATTGTTTTGTTTTAAAGTTTTTTTCGTAACTGAATACAGCACCCTCTCCACCACTGAAAGCAATTTTATCACAGTCCAGTTCAAATTGCCCAACAATGAAGGGGATAGAAATTTCCAGCGGACATTCTGCTTCATCTATTGCATTACTTTCTTTAGTAGCGGTTATTGATGTAAACTCACATGGTTCAATGACTGTTGTCTGGCAAATGCTAACCATCGTTGCTAGGTACTTTATTACATACTCATAGTACAGCATTTTGAACTTATCATCAGCTAACGGATGAAGGTTGAGATAATTCCAGTAAACCAACTCATCAAAATATTGCTGATACACCAGCTTGCCTT
>JANMFO010000038.1:0-3771 GCA_031374245.1 Chitinophagaceae bacterium
GCGTAAAAGTGAATACCCTGGTATTAATTTAATAGTAAAAGAAGATGTGGTGTACCAATATGTAGGTGCAGGTGGTTATAGCTTTTGGAAAGTAAGGGTGCTGAGTAATGAATATGAAGGCATTCCCAATCCGACGGCAAAAGAAATTAATGATTTTATAAGTAAAGACTGGGCAAAATTTTACGGTTATTATTATACTGTAATTACAAAACTATGGCATCAGCCAATGCTATCCGATAATCCTCAATGGACATGGCATAGCCCTAACTCAGTTGAGTTCAGGATGAAAATGAAATTTGATTATATTATCCGTGCTACTGGAATAGAGACATTAGAATGTTTCTGGAATGTCCGTTTATACCGTGATGATCCAAAAGCCCCATGGAAAAATATGCTGGCATTACGAAGTGAGGAAGCTGGTGATTTGAAAGTAGTAGGTATGAAAAATTATACTGTACAACAGATGGAAGATTTTGAAAAGCAGACATTGGAATTCACCATGGCCGAACAAACAGCTCAACAGCAAGTTGCTGACCTTTCAAAAATAATTACTGTTCCTGATTTTGCTAATGCGGAAGAAATGCTTCGTTTTTTGCATGATATATTAAGGAATGGTAACCCGGAAAAACTTCGGGCTGTAATGTTACAAGTACTCGCCCCGGGATTTTTTGTAGCAGGAAGTAAAGTGCAGTTGTCGCCTGTAGAAGAGCAGAATTTTGCCAATGTGATAACGGCTGTGTATAATAATAAAGTAAAGTATAAGCAATTATACTGTCAATCCCCGGTTTACACTGTGGAAAAATGGGGCAACAGTACTACCCGAAAAGACATAACCATAAAGAGTGTTGTCGATAAATGTAATACCCTGTTTACCATTGATCGGGTGAATATGGGCTATGTAGAAGGTGTGCCGGTTACCAGGTTGGCCATCCTTTCTTACGGCATCTATGTGCGGCAGGATCAGGATGTTATTAATTATATTAATTCCTTTAGTGACTGGAGAAAAATATGTCCGAATGATTAAAAAAAAAATCACTCAAATATTTAAATTGTCCTGGCTAAACCTTTTTATCCTTCTTTTGTCACATATAAAATTTACAATATGAAAACAATCAATTATTTTCTTAGCCTGTTTTTATCTGTACTAATTGGCATTACATCGGCACGAGCCCAAGGGCAATCGGGTGAAGATTCTACCGGCCTGCCAGGAGACAATTTTGATTTGCAGGGAACCTTGCAAATGTTCCAAAATGCCTCTTCACCCGAAGATTTTGAAAAAGCTATCAATACCGAGGGAAATCATGTAAACAATCTTGATTTGGATGGTAATGGCGATATCGACTACGTTCGGGTAGTTGGAAAAATGGATAAGGATTTGCATGTTTTTGTATTGCAGGTATCGGTTTCAGCCACCGAAAATCAGGACATTGCGGTAATAGAAATTGAAAAAACTGGAACTGAAACAGCAATCATTCAAATTATCGGTGATGAGGACATTTATGGTGAGCAGGTAATAGTAGAACCCGATGGTGGAGAGGGAAGTGCTTTTGACAATGTAAGTAATAATAGTAATCTGAGTGGACCCAATGCCAGTTCTGATTATGACATCCCCCGCATAGTTGTAAATGTTTGGCTTTGGCCTTCTGTGAGATTTATATATGCACCTGTTTACAGGCCCTGGGTATCACCATGGCGCTGGCATAACTATCCGGGTTGGTGGAAACCCTGGAGACCTTTTGGATGGCATGTTTGGCATCCATACAGGGCACATTATCATCGTCCTTTTGTAGTGGTACATACACACCGTGTTGTTCATGCACATAAAATTTATACCCCTTACAGGTCTTCGTCAGTGGTGGTAAGAAGCCGTCACTCAGCATCAGTAAATAATTACAGGGTTACAAGGTCAAGAACAAACGTAACCGGCCCAAGAGGCAAAACAACCACGGTGAAAAAGACAACTGTAACCGGGCCAAGGGGAAATAAGGCTACAAAAGTAAAAGTTAGAAGGCACTAAGGTTAGTATTTAAATATTAAAATATTCCAATGGGTTTGTGATCACACGAACCCATTTTTTTATTAAATGACTGATATAAATTGTGAAATCATATTTGTAAGAAGCAAGTAGCAAAATCCTGCACTTTTGCATTAAAAACTCTATAATTTGATATTGATCGAAAGCCTGTGTATTTCTTTTTATAAATACCCGCAGAAAATGTTTGATTTTATCAGAATCTGCACTAATTTACTATTGTTCAATTTCCGCCTCATTAATCCAAAACCCCAGGGAAAGTCTAAAGGTTCTTTATTTTTCAACCCCTAAATTTAAATCCCATGGTTCAGGTAGACATCTCACAGCTTTCAACGGTCTGTAATGGCTGGAGGGAGCAACTTCGTCAGTTTCGTGAAGAACTTTCTGTTGATGAAACCCGGCTCACAAAAGTAGCCAGCAAGCCACTCTCAAAAGAACAACTTCACGAAGTAGAACACTTACACAACCAGTTTCACATCCAACTCATCAACATTCACGACTTAAAACAAGCTATCAAAGTTCATGATCGTAAAATGAATTTCGAAAAAGTGGCATTCAATGGCTCAGTTAATGAAGATAGCCTGGGAAGGCATGAAATCCTGATGCAGGAATATTTGGATTTAAAACAAACGCTACATAACCTCCGCACTGAATTTAACGATTTTATTAAGCGAACGCAGTAAAATTCTGGTAATATCCTGGTGATTATAATCATCTTAGAACCTAACCGTGTTCATAAGATTATCTCCTGTCCTTTTGAAGATTTGTAATTGTAAATAACAATTTCTTCAAATAATAAATCTATTGCCATGCCTGAATTTGATACCTCACATGTAAAAAATATTGTCTTGCTGGGTCATGCCGGCTCTGGTAAGACCACCTTAGCGGAATGCATGTTATATGAAGCAGGCATTATCAACCGCAAAGGAACAATTGCCGAAAAAAATACAACAGGAGATTACCACGAACTGGAACAGGAACGTGGTAATTCTATTTTTAGCAAGCTCCTCCACACAAAATGGAGGGGTTATAAAATAAATATTATTGATACTCCCGGTTATGATGATTTTGTGGGTGAAGTAATTTCTGCATTACGGGTGGCCGACACAGGAGTGATGCTGCTGAATGCAATCATGGGAGTAGAAGTAGGTACCGATATCATTTGGGAATATACCGAAAAGTTTAAAACCCCAATGATTTTTGCGGTGAACAAACTGGATGATGATAAAGCTGATTTTGATAAAACAGTCCGTGAGGCTAAAGCCCACTTTGGTAATAAAGTGGTAGTAGTGCAATACCCCCGACAGGTTGGTGCAGGGTTTCATGAAATTATTGATGTGTTACGGATGACGATGTATACTTTTAAAGACAATGGCGGAAAACCCGAAAAACTTACGATACCAGATGATGAAAAAGCAAAAGCTGAGGAATTACATAAGGAATTGATAGAAGCTATTGCCAGTAATGATGAGACATTGATGGAAAAATATTTCGATAAAGGTGAGCTGGATGAAGACGAAATGAAGTACGGAATGAAAAAAGCAATGATCAATCATGATTTGTTTCCATTATTCTGTTTGTCGGCCGAAAGGAATATGGGCAGTGGCAGGTTGATGGGTTTTATAGACAATGTGTGCCCCAGTGCTAATGAAATGCCACCGCAAATAACCAAAAGCCGTGAAAAGCTTCCCTGTGATGCCAGCGGCCCTGCCTGTATTTTTATTTACAAAACAATTTCA
>JANMFO010000046.1:0-3470 GCA_031374245.1 Chitinophagaceae bacterium
TGCAGTTGTGCAAAGCCTGCTTTATAGCCATTCAATTGGATAACTACTTTATTTTTTGAAGGATTGGGATACAACTTAACAGTTGGCTTCAACACATCAATAACCTTTATTGTTTTATCAGCTGCACGGAAGGTAGTATCTGTGAGTTGCGTAAAACCTGTTTGCGCAATGCTTAAAGCGACGTTTAATATAAACGCCATCAGTAGAATTATTTTATGCATGGATTGTTTGGGATGGATTGCCGATGCAGCCATTATCATGCCAATTGTTCGTTAACTATATATTACACGGCATTGAATTTGCAAACTCAACATTAGCACATTAAATTTGTTGTTCATTATTCATTTAATCAAATTAAAAAAAATTATGGCATTTACACTACCAGCGCTACCATATGCTCATGAAGCATTAGAGCCACATATTGACACAAAAACAATGCAGATACATCATGGCAAACACCACCAAGCTTATGTTGACAACCTGAATAAAGCAATAGCCGGTACTGAACATGAAAGTAAAACACTGGCACAATTGATAGACCATGCTGGTGCTATCAGTGCTCCTGTTCGCAATAATGGTGGCGGCCACTGGAACCATACTTTTTTCTGGGAAAGCCTGGCGCCTAATGCAGGTGGAGCTCCAACGGGTAAACTGGCTGATGCTATTACTGCTGCTTTTGGTTCTTTTGATGAATTCAAAACAAAATTTGCAGCCGGTGGTGTGGGCCGGTTTGGTAGCGGGTGGGTATGGTTAATTGTAGTTGACGGGAAACTAACTATTTCATCTACTCCTAACCAGGATAATCCATTAATGGATGTAGCTGAAGTAAAAGGAACGCCGTTGTTAGGTGTGGATGTGTGGGAACATGCTTACTACCTGAAGTATCAAAATAAAAGACCTGATTATTTAGCGGCTATCTGGAATGTTATAAACTGGGCTAAAGTAGCTGAGCGGTTTGCAGCAGCTTAATTTTAATAGCTTGATAAAAAATAAACCCCGCATTTATACGGGGTTTATTTTTTAAATTATCTCTTTGTAATTATTTGCATTTTTCCATTGCTTCTTTCATAATAGCTGTTGCCTTGGCCTCCATTTCTTTATCATCCTTTTTAGCTTCATACTTTACTCTCATTTTTTCTCCGTAAGCATCCATTTCTTTGCTAAGCTCTTCTAATTCTTTCTTTGCTTTTTCATCGGATGGGTCTTTAGCCATCAATTTTTGCATCTGGCAACGGAAATCTCCCATTTTCTTTACATCTCCTTCAAAAGAAGATGAAGATTTACAGGATGATAAACAGATTACAATAGCTAATACAGCTATTGTGAGAAAATTCTTTTTCATTTAAAATAGTTTTGATATTATAATAATGGTTTTTGATATTGGCAATCACAGGAATTGCCCGATACAAAATAGGATTAATTTCTTTTAAAAAAAGGTTCTGTATCCGTAATCTGTTATGGTACCGGGTCGTAACCACTACCACCCCAGGGATGACAGCGGCTTATTCTTTTGATAGCCAGCCACATTCCTTTTACTACACCATGTTTTTTTAGTGCTTCGGCTGCATAGTGTGAACAGGTGGGAATGTACCTGCATTTCGGCCCCAGCCACGGAGAAATTACCACCTGGTAAATTTTTATCAGCAGAATAAATGGGAGACTTAATATGCGAAGAAATGTTTTCAAACTGATGGATTGATAATACTGTATAATTTATCTAATACTTTTTTCATTTTACTATGCACTTCTGTGTACGCCGGTACTTCTTTGCCCGTATAAATAACAAAAAGATTCAATTCACTACATTTCTCTTTCAACTGATTTTGAAGCGTTGGTTTCTGAAGCCGGTAAGCTTCCCGCATCATTCGTTTAATCCTGTTTCTATCAACTGACTTTTTAAAATTTCTGCTGCTTACACCAACTCCAAACTGTAGCATCATTTTTTTTTCCTCTTTGTATAAATAAAAAATTCTGAGTGGCGCAACCCCAAACTTATTCCCTACACTGAACAACTGCTCAATTAGCTTACGGCTTTTCAACCTTTCATTTTTTCCTAATGTCAATTTTTCTGTCACAGATATACAAGTTAGCCAGGAAGCACACTGGCAAAACAAAAATAGCCCCGCTATGCGGAGCTATCAAATATTAAGACTTTCGACCCGCTACAGCGGACTATAGTTTTACTTTAATTTTCTCTCATCAGAAACTGTCAGCTTGTGACGGCCTTTTGCCCGGCGGCTTGCCAAAACCTTACGGCCATTAGCTGTTGCCATACGCTTGCGAAAGCCGTGTACGTTTTTACGACGCTTAAGATGAGGTTGGAATGTACGTTTCATAATTATTTTTACTTTTTCACTTGTTTTGAAATAGGTACCGGGGGAAAAGTCCGGATTTCAAGTTCACCAACAGGTCACCACACCCGTTGTTTGTGAAAGGACGGTAAAGGTAGGGGAACGAAGTCAGAAGTGCGAAGCCTGAAGGAAGAAAGTTTGGACTTTAAAAATCAATCCATTGATAATCAATTCATCTATATTCCTAAATCCACATGCTTTGACTGCACCGGTTCTCCATAGAAAACGGTAGCATGACTGTCAAAATCATCCGTAGAGTCTGTTGTATAAAATTCCCGTTGCCCGTTTTTGCTGCATTGGTTGTCTATTTCAGGGTGGCGATGTAAATAATCAGCAAGACCCGCAGCCACTATCTCTCCCTGGGAGATAAGTTTGACACCAACAGGCAGGTATTCTTCTATTTTTTCCTTTAATAATGGATAATGGGTGCAGGCCAGCAATACCACATCTATATCTTCCCCTTTTTCAAAAAGAGAATGCAGGTTCTTTTTTACAAAAAAATCAGCTCCGTGACTGGTATGCTCGTTGCTTTCGATCAGCGGCACCCACATGGGGCAGGCTTCCTGGTAAACTTTCAGGTCAGGAAAAAATTTGGCTGTCTCCATGGGATATGATTCTGAAGCGACTGTTCCATTGGTAGCCAGCACTCCCACACTTTTTGTTTCAGAAAAAGTACCAAGAATCTCTGTCGTTGGTCTTATTACTCCCAACACTCTTTTATAAGGCGCTATTCTGGGCAAATCGTTTTGCTGAATGGTTCGTAGTGCTTTTGCTGAAGCAGTATTGCAAGCCAGTATTACCAATGAACAGCCCTGTTCAAAAAACCATTGCACACATTGCAGGGTATAGTGATAAACCGTTTCAAAAGAACGATTGCCGTACGGAGCCCTTGCATTATCACCTAAATAGAGATAATCATACTGCGGAAGTTTATCGACTATCTCTTTCAATACAGTTAATCCGCCGTAGCCGGAATCAAAAACACCAATGGGGTTTTGTGAAGCCATGCTGCAAAAGTAAGGAGGGTTGGCTGTTAAGGCATCGGCAAAAAAAGTCCCGTCCAGCCTGAGGCTGGACGGGAAAAATTAATATCATCTGTAGTATGCTATTTACTTTGGC
>JANMFO010000105.1:0-3509 GCA_031374245.1 Chitinophagaceae bacterium
AATTTCAGCACTACTATTCCTGACAACATCAACCCACTAAACTTATTACCCTTTAAAATTCCATTGAAACTGTTCTTTGACATCGGAACCTTTGCCGAAGCTTGGAAACCTGAAGCTGAAACGGACCGCTTTCTTTTTGATATGGGATTACATATTCCATTGTTTAAAGAAACAATTAATATTTATATACCTCTTATTTATAGTGAAGTGTATAAAAACTATATACAGTCAACCATTGCCAAAAAGAACCGGTTATTAAAAACTATTTCTTTCTCAATAGATATTTCCAATTTCAACTTCCGTAAAATTGACCGCAACTTTGATTTCTGATGAGCGGCCAGCAAAACATACAATACCTCACCCATCATCAAATTGATAAACAGAAATGGGATGATTGCATTGACAATGCCTCCAATGGTCTTATCTATGGCTATTCCTTTTATCTTGATCAAATGGCGAAGCATTGGGATGCTTTGGTACTGTCCAAAGGACTCCATTCGGAGAATGATTACGAAACAGTGATGCCGCTTACATGGAATAAAAAATACGGCATTCGTTATTTATATCAGCCTTTTCTAACAGCCCAATTAGGAATATTTGGGGGAAATGTTACAGAAGAACAGATCGGTCAGTTTATAATAGCGGCACAGGCTGCTTTTCCTTATATAGATATATCGCTAAATAGTAAAAATATTTCAGGCTATCCAACAGGATTTTCCATTCACAGAAGCAATTACTTACTTGACCTGAGCAAACCTTATGAAACCCTTTATCAAAATTATAATGAAAACATCCGCCGGAATATCAAAAAAGCTTTACAACAGGAATGCACAATACAAAAGGGCTTTGATGTGGAAAAGGTAATTGAGTTGGCAATAGTGCAAATGAAAAGCCATGGCCAGGAAGAAAGAGATAATATTGAATGCTTCAGAAAGCTATATCACTATTTGCATAGCAGGCAAATGGCTACTACATATGGAATTTTTTCAGCCAAAAATGAAATATGGGCTTCATCGGTTTTCTTTTTCGCCAATAAAAGAGCATATTACATTCTGGTGGGTAATCATCCTGATGGCAGAACTACAGGTGCCTCTCACGCATTAATTGATGCATTTATAAAAGATCATGCAAACCAAAACATGGTACTTGATTTTGAGGGTTCAGATATTCCCAGTCTCGCTTTATTCTATAGGAATTTTGGAGCCGATCATGAAATATATCCTGCTTTAAAAATTAACAGGCTTCCATTTTATTTGAAATGGATGAAGAAATGAGCCGGGAGTTAAGGGGGGCAGTTCGCTTAATTCGATAATCTACTATTATCTGAGAAATTATCTTTCTCAAATAATATTTGTTCTGCAAATAACAAATCTACCGGTCTTGTAATTTTAATATTTGTATCCTCTCCTTCCACCAAAGACACTTTCATTCCATACGATTCCACCACAGTAGCTTCGTCGGTGAATTTGTCTTTATAATCAATCTGGAAAGCAGGTAATAAAATTTTGCTATGAAAAGTTTGTGGTGTTTGAATTAACATCACCCGGTTCCTGTCAAATGCTTCATTACCTTCTTCCCGCAGAATGCGAATACTATCTTTTGATGCAATGGCGGGTATTGCAGTTCCGGTTTCTACCGCCTGTATATAACAACGATAAATCAGTTCTTTTGAAATCAGGCAACGTACCCCATCATGCACAAAAATGATGGACTCATTCTCTATCAGTGCCAAACCATTTTTTACTGACTGAAAACGGGTTTCACCGCCAGCAGTAATTCTTATTCGGTCTTTATCAAAATAGGCATCAATGATTTCCTGTCCCATATCGGTATAATCAACCGGTAACACAAGAATTATTTGTAAATCATCATAAGCCTCAATAAAAACTTTCAGGGTGTAATAAAGTACCGGTTTCTCTTTCAGCAACATGAATTGTTTGGGAAGCAAACCACCCATTCTTATTCCTGAACCTCCGGCTACTATTATGGCGTATTTGTTCATTAAGAATAGTATTTATAGATCGCTACATTGTTTTTCCCATCATTACTCCTCATCCCTCTATACATTCCCGCACTATTGAAAACCATCGCTGCATTTCCTTTTGCATCCACTCCCACCATTCCACCTTCCCCGTCTATTTTCATTAATTTATCATTCACCACTACATTCATCGCTTCTTCCAATGAAAGTCCTTTGTATTCCATCAAACAACTTACATCATAAGCTGCCACAGCACGGATAAAAGGCTCACCATGCCCGGTACAACTGATAGCACAGGTTTTATTATTGGCATAAGTACCTGCCCCGATAATAGAGCTGTCACCCACCCTGCCCCATTGTTTGTTGGTCATACCACCAGTACTGGTAGCTGCTGCAATATTTCCATTTTTATCGCATGCAGCTGCCCCAACCGTTCCAAATTTTTTTTCTTTTACTGATACGTTATGATCCAATGCTACTGTATCACTATTCTGTAATTGCTTCCATTGATTATGTCTAAACTCAGAATAAAAATACTCATCCGGTTCTGTTTTTATTCTAAACAGTTTTGCAAAATCATAAGCTCCCTGCCCGGTCAGCATTACATGGGGACTTTGTGTCATTACTGTATAAGCCAGTTCCACCGGGTTGCGTATATTTCTGACAGCACTTACAACACCTGCCATTAGATTTTTCCCATCCATAATTGAAGCGTCCATTTCCTGACGACCATCTTTTGCAAATACAGAACCTTTTCCTGCATTAAACAAAATATTATCTTCCATCGAAACAACAGTTGCCTTTATAGCTTCCAATGCTGATTGTCCTTTTTCAAGCAAAGCATATCCAACATTTAGTGCATCTTCCAGGCCTTTTTTATAAGAAGCTTCAAGCTCCGGAGTCATATCCTCTTTTAAAATAGTGCCTGCTCCTCCATGAATTACTAACGTATATGTTGACATAAGTGATAGTGGGTATATGAATGCTGTCAAAATTACTTATTTTGTATACGAATCGCCTGTAAGTTTTCAATTAATGATTAAAAAGAAACTATCTCCATCAGATTATTTTTTAATTGTCGCCAACCTGCTGCCCGTAGTAGGTGTATGGGCATGGAATTGGGACCCCAAAGAAATGTTCCTCGTCTATTGCCTTGAAACAATCATCATCGGCATTTTTAACCTGGGAAGGATGGCCATAGTTACACTAGTTAAAAAAACAGACAACTGGTATGCCAACGGCAAAACTACCCGCCAATCCGGCCTGTTTTTCATGCTTTTCTTCCTGGTACATTATGGATTTTTTGTAGGGGTGCAAATGAGCATCTTCTTTGGAGTATCGGGTATCGGTAAAGGAAGCGGTATCAATGCTTTTAATTTTTTTTATAAGTGGCCGCAATTGCTGCATAATGATTCATTAATAGTACTGGGGATATTTGTATTCTGCTACTGCTATAAAATGATTATTGAATTTATTCTATCCGGTGAGTACCGTAGCACCTCCCTGATGATGTTAATGTTTCAACCGT
>JANMFO010000142.1:0-4737 GCA_031374245.1 Chitinophagaceae bacterium
GCCGATGTGCTAAGTGGCAGAGCAGCAATAAGAACCAGGCATATATGTTGAACTAATTTTTTCATTACTATAGGTTTAATTTTTGAAATATTCGCCAGGGCTCAGTTGTTTGTTCATATCAGCATTAATGATCAAACCGGCAACATAAGGTCTGTTCACAATATATTTTAAAACATACCGCTGAATATCCTGTTTTGTTACATTGGCACAGGCTGCCTGATAATCGGTAAAATAATCAAGTGATGTACTGCACCACTGATAGGTTAATTGTGAAGCCAGCGAAGATGGTTTTTCGGAACTTCTTATATAATTTCTGCGAATAACATCTTTAGCGGTAGCCAGTTGTTCATCAGTAATATAATCAGCATTGCCAAATTGGCTTACTTGGTTCATCATCTCTTTATAGCATTCTTTCATCTTTATCGGGTTGGGAACCACAAATAATTGTATCGGTCCTACATATTTATTAGTGGTATAACTGAGGCCGGCATAAGTGGCTAACCCTTTGTCAATTAAAGCCTGCTGCCATTTAGATGAATTTAATTGCAAAACAGCAGAAAAAACATCTGCTGCAACAGTGCCGGCAGAATCGGTACTGAAATCGGGGCCGTGCCATTGAAACATTTCGTATGGTGTTTGTGCAATGGATGATTCTTTAATGAAGTAATCATTGGCTGCAATTGGTTTGAAGCCGGGTATCGGGTATTTCTCATGCGGATCAAATCCACTATGTTGCCAGTCACCATATATTTTTTTAGCTAATGCAAAAGCATCAGTATGCTGCACATCACCACAAATAACAAGGATGGAGTTATTGGGAAAATAATACTTGTCTTTAATGATCATCATCTTCTCCGGCGTGGCTGTATTGATTACATCATGCTCACCGATTGGATTTTTCCGGGTAAACTGTTCGCCCCAGGTTCTTTTTTGTGTTTCAATCCATAACTGAAAACCGGGATCACTTTCAGCCCGTTGAAATTCACCATCCACTACCGGCCTTTCTTTTTTCATATCTTCTGCTCGATAAATAGGAAAACGGAGAGCAGCATTCATAAATTTTAAACCGGACGCAAGACTGTCTTTATCAAACGTAAAAAAGTAATTCACTCTTTCTACATCGGTAGTGCCATTAAAGAAAGCACCCATTTCTTCTGTCCGCTTGATGAATTTTTCCTGGTCAGGATAATCTTTATTTGCTTTAAAAAACATGTGTTCAAATAAATGGGAGAGGCCGCTGTATTCTGGCCCTTCCGTGTAAGCACCATTCTTTACAGCAATTTCAATAGTAGCCAGTGGCACTTTATGGTTTTCGATTACCACCACTTCAAGCCCGTTATCGAGTTTTTGCCAATAATAATCTTTCGGCAGTCTCGGCACTCTTGATTCAGAGGTTTTTGTTTTTCCACTTGGGTCTGCCATAGCAGCAGCTTCCTTCGCTTGTCTTTTTTTTATTGCCTCAGCATTTTCACCAGCGGCGTTTGTAAATGATTGTGCGGTGCCGGAGGTTACTGCAACAATTCCCAGCAGGGATAGCCATCTTTTTAGCATATACAAAAATTAAGGTTTATGAATTGAGGCAGGTAAGTTACGGAAGACGGATTCAAAAAAAAAGTTATGCCTGCCCGCTGGCAGAAATGAAGGATGAACGCCTGATTTTTCTTTTGTCCGGTTAAACAGGCTTATGCTCATCATGCCATACACTGGTAAACTCACCCAGTATAGCCATGTTATTTTCAAAAGTAAGTTTATCAAGTTTAAGGAGTTCAATATCTTCCTGTCTTACTTTCCGGTAGATGGGATATAAAGTACCGCCTTTTGTGCCGGCAAGTTTATCCGGTTCATATTGATATTGCGGGTCAACCAATGTGCCTCTCGGGTACATAATGCCCGGCACACCCTTACCACGGATATCCATATCATCCGGATGGGGCAATCCTAATGTATGGCCATATTCATGTGCCGCTGTGGTAGAACCTTTGTATAAATTTTCCAGTTTGAAATAACCAGTGTTGCAACCCAGGCCATCAACAAAAGAAATATTGTCGTTCGCATATTCTTCTATGCGGAAATAATTGTTGCGGGGGTCAATGTTCTGGTAAATATCAATATCTGTAATTGTTGGAAGGTGAGAAGCAGTAATCCGGAACCGAACAGCAAATAGTAAACCCTCAAACATAAAACTTCCCCCGGGTTCATTCCACATGTTTTCTATTTCTTCCCGTATCATTTCTGTCAATGCATCATCAGCAGCATTACCATAGGTAATGATGTGAGAGTAAATAATAAGTTGCTGATTATGGATTTCTGCAGTACCCATACTATGTTATTCTCTGCCGTTAATCTTTACATCGGATTTCTTAAGCCAGCCATATACAAATTTTCCATTGGCAGCGATATACTCTGTGTAAACCGTTTTTTCTGTTTCGGCGATGCTAAGTAATACATCACCTTTTACAAAGTATTGTTTTTGGGTAAAGGGACGAAGACAGTTTTCATCCTGGTAGATTTCTGCTTTATTATCGGTAACAAGTATTTTGGGAGATTGATGATATTCTTTTTTCAACCAGTCATTATTTAATACCGGCTGTACTTTTAGTTTAGCATAATCACCATCTGCATTCACTCCATTACCAAAACCACAATTAAATGAAGTGGACAGACTGTTAATGTTAATAGTATTGTTGGTTATTTTAAATTTCAAAATACAGGGATGTTCAGCATCTTCGAAAGTATTATCAAAAGAAGCAGTATCATTTACAAAAGTGATAGTACCATCTGTTTCGCCAACATTGTAATTGGGCCAGCCCAGTGTTACATCCAGCCAGAAACGGTATTTATTACTTTCCATCTTTAGTAATACCAAAGTGCCTTTCGGGCCAGTAGCATCTTTATCGTTACCCGTATTTGCCGGGGGATTAAAATAATACCCATACCCACCGGAGTAGTTTGTTTGTGTGTTACCTGTGTAAGATAACATTACCAATAAAACAAGCATTGCTGCTATTTTAATCTGTATACGCATCTGATGTGTAGATATCATTAATTGAAGTGAGCCTTAAAACCTTCAGACAATTGAGCAAATCTGTCCCGTGATTTTTTAATGCCAATCAATCCACCAGACATCACAAGGTTCATATCCCTCAAAAGCCGTACTGAAAAAAGACCATCTTGCTCTTTTATAGAAACAGTTACCCGGAAATATTTTACAAAAACACCGAATAATACCCGCATCACTTTATTACCCTTCTGGTAGGCTTTTTCATTACCTGTATCAGATTTTAAAGGAAGTTCCTGTGAAGTAAAAAACAGGTTTAACTTGTTTTCTAATTCTGCTTTTGTTATTCCGGTTATATTATATATCACGGAATCGTTGGCGAAGTCTACAAGTGTTGCTGGCATAGTTGAAATGTTTGGTTTTAATAAAGATAATATTAATTCCTCACCGGCTTACCACTCTTCAATACACTCTGTATTCTTTCCAATGTTTTCTTTTCACCACAGAGCGATAAGAAAGCTTCTCTTTCCAGATCCAATAAGTATTGTTCAGAAACCATAGTGGGCTCACTTAAATCACCGCCGCACATAACGTAAGCCAGTTTCTTTGCAACAACAGAATCATGCTCGGTTGCATAGTTAGCTGTCCGCATAGCATGAATGCCTGAGTATAAAGCACCGAGTGCAGATTGCCCTAACACTTTAATATCTTTTCGTTGAACAGGAGTAGTATAACCGCTGTCGTAAATTTCAATCACCGATTTTTTTGCTTCGGCAATTCTGCGGCCCTGGTTCATTACCACTTCATCCAATCCTTTTCTGTAGACACCTAATCCAAAACCTTCTTGTGCAGAAGTGGCAACTTTTGCAGTAGCAATAGAAAGAAAACGATTCTTTAATGTAATAGTTTCCGGTTCGTCTTCATGCATTTCATCAGATGCTCTTAATACAAACTCTTTGGTGCCACCACCACCAGGAATTAATCCAACACCTAATTCAACAAGCCCGGTATATGTTTCAGCAGCAGGGCAACATTTATCAGAATGTAAACTCAACTCACAAGCACCACCCAATGCTAAACCATGCGGTGCAGTCACCACCGGTATAGAAGAATACCTTGCCCGCATCATCGTATTCTGGAACATGCGGATGGCCATATCCAGTTCATCATATTCCTGGTCGATGGCCAGCATAAATATCATACCGACATTAGCACCGGCAGAAAAGTTGGCGCCTTCATTGGCAATCACCAATCCTTTATAACTTTTCTCTGCTTTATCTATCGCTGTTTGCATACCGGCCAGCACATCACCACCAATGCTTCCCATTTTGGTGAACCATTGTAATCCTAGTACATCATCACCTAATTCATACAAGCGGCAACTTCCGTTTTTCCAGATTTGTTTATCGGTATAATTGCTCATTACAATAAACGCTTCGCCACCGGGAAGAGCCTTGTATGTTTTTGATGCAGGGTCGTAACAATATTTTTTACCACCTTCTACTTTATAGAACGTTTTATTTCCTGCGGCAATCATTTCATCTACCCATTGTGCAACTTTATAACCGGCCGCTTTCATGGCTTCGGTTTTTTTGGCAACTCCCAACACATCCCAGCTTTCAAATGCACCAATCTCCCAGCCAAAGCCAGCCATCATACATCATCTACCCGGTATAGTTCATCACTTATTTCAGGAATGCGGTGTGAGATATAAGAGAATAAACCATAATGAAAGAGCC